>NZ_BAABEM010000052.1:0-218849 GCF_039540155.1 Gibbsiella greigii | reverse complement strand
GATTAAGGCGTCACGACGATAGGCATGGGTATTTGAGAGAGATTTCTGAAGAAATTTCTGGCAGACTTGTGTAACAGGCATAGCGGGGTCCTTTACTTTTTGTTGGCGCACGAAGTAGATCATATCCTGCTATGCCTGTCTGCATTTTTGTGGGGAACCATCAGCCCTAACGACCCGCGCCTGCGCCATATCAGGCGGCCGCTGTGCGGCTGCCCTCACTGTGTCACTTCGCATTAACGGAAGGCGTAGCAGGCGTCCCTGCCTGTCTCGCCTGAAACCGCCGTCCTGGCGGTTTCGCCTATGCTACGTTCCGCCGTTCGGCGCCTTCAATGGCTTTAATACCCGTGCTCCACTCACCAATGATATTGTCTTTGATTGTGTCGAAACCGGTGGTTAGATTGCCCGGTGGCGATAGATTGGGGGGGTGACGTTTAGCGCGCATCTTGGGTTGCCGAGCAAGGCACCGTTGCCAGGGGCAATCGGCCACGGATGGTGCGAACCGTTACAGCTTAGTGGCAACGGCCCATCAACCACCAGTAAGATCTGCACTTTCGGTTCCATACCCGGCAGATTTGTCACTCACCTCATCAATTACCTGAGTAAACTCTCGGGGACTCGCTGCGGCGCTGTCTTCCTGTAACTTAAATTATTTAGAGTATGGCCCCATATATTTCAGCAATGAACAGTATAATTAATAGAAGCAGGTAACAGCTTCTGCTAAAAATAGAATTCATCATAGAAAGTGTTAGGGCATATTATGCGGTGCATAGCCGGGTAATATTGCTTATCGGCTTGACTGGGATTTCTGTAAGTAATATAAAAATGGCAGGAAGTATCTACTGGCCGGAATACCAAAGAAAACTGCGAAATGTAATGGAATACATACTGCGCCCAGTGGCGCGGTTGTCAGAAAGGAGCCATACATCGTGTCATACCACCCACCCTGTGTATTTCGCCCCACTGGGTCTATTGGCGTCTTTGGCGCCAATACTCCGGAAGAGGTAAAAACGCTACAGAAGATGATGATCAACGCTGGTTACAACAACATTCGCGGTAACAACCTCCGCGTTACCGGCCATTGTGACCCGGAAACCAAAGCGGCGATTATCTGGTATCAGCGCTTACTGAATATGTCGCCCTCCGGCCTGATGCATCCCCAGGAAACGTGGTTTTTCACTATGTTCAGCCAGGCTATGGCCCCACACTGGCGGCCGCGTGATACCGGCCCACTTCACGTTCGTGAAGGGCAGGTCACCTTTGATGCTGAAGGGGTAGATTATTTAAACGGCCCAGAGCCATTCAACCAGCCGAAGAGCTTAAAAAACTTCTCGCGTGTTCTTCACTGGCCTGCTGGATTATCGGGCGTAACAATTGGACGCGGCTACGATATGAAGGATCGTAGTGCTGGGGAAATTTTGACACATTTTAGGCAGGCGGCAATTGAAGAATATAAGGCGAGAATTTGCTCTAAGGCTGCAGGCCTTATTGGACGTCAGGCCCATAGTTTTGTGAAGGCATATGGGGCATTGGTTGGTGAAATCACTCACTTACAGCAGATTAGATTATTTGAAATAGCTTACGGAATAAAATTGGGAGAAGTGAAGAACCTTTACAGAAGAGTATCTCGTACTATACCTAATGCTCCATCATGGGAGAAGCTTGACTCAAATGTAAAGGATGTAATTATTGATATTTTTTATCAAGGAGTACATGACGCTCGTGGGCTTTTTCAAGCAGCCATTGCCGGCAGAAAAGAACTAAGTTTACATATTAAAAGTGATATGTATTATATGAGATTTGAAAACCATCGCCAAAGATTGAGATATTTAAAATGAAAAAAAATTTTTTAAGTTTCTTTGTTTTTTTTTCTTGTTTTCCTCTGGTGGCCTCAGCTGTATTGTATGAGGGCCCAGAGGCAAAAGCATGTTTTACCGAGCACGCTGAACCAAGGCAACAAGAAAAATGCCTTCAACAGAAAAAAAAGCAGAGTGAATTAAAGATGGAAAATTTCATTGCTGAAACAAATAAAAGAATTAAGGCCAATAATATGGGTTCTTTTAATGGTAAAAATGATTCAGATGAAACATCAGGGGATGTTTACAGCAAACGTTTTTTAGACGCGCAAAACCAGTGGAGGAAGTATAGGGAAAGATTATGCCTTGCTGTAGCAACAGAAATTAACGAAGATGCCTATGATTACCAATCATTTATAGCTCAGTGTGAAATAAATCTCAACAAGCGGCACATGGAAGAAATTAATATGATGGGGATAACACCTTAGGCTGTGTTTCGCAAATAAGTCGTGGTGCCGTCTTTGTGTTCAAAGCCCGTTATCACGCCAGCGGTGCCATGTGCAATTGTTGCAGATAAACGCGGGGTGATTAAGGCAACTGCCGTTGAGATCCGCGTCGGTAGATTACTGTTTAAGCAACGTTCTTTGTCGGGTTCTGGAAGGGTTTTGGTGGCGATAACACAGTCGTTTTTTGTAACAACGTAGCCCGCGCCCGAGGGGCGCGGCTCCTGCATATGTGCTCCACTCACCCATTGAATGGCCTTTAATCGTGTCAAAACCAATGGTTTGATAGGTATTACGCCACCCGGAACTGGCTCTCGAGTTTGCTGACTCCCAGCCCATTGATCTTTTTCACCTTTATCTGCACCGGAATGCGCTCCTTCATTGCCTCGACGTGGCTGATCACGCCAATGGTTTTCCCGGATGCATTCAAACTGTCGAGGGCGTCCAGCGCGGTATCCAGCGTTTCGGCATCCAGCGTGCCGAAGCCTTCATCCAGAAACAGCGAATCGATGCTGGTCTTGTGGCTGACCAAATCGGACAACGCCAGCGCCAGCGCCAGGCTGACCAGAAAGCTCTCACCGCCCGACAGCGTGCGGGTATCGCGCACCGCATCCGCTTGCCAGGTATCCATCACCTGCAGCTCCAGCGCATCGCTGGTTTTACGCTGCAGCAGATAGCGGCCGTGCAACCTGGCCAACTGCAGGTTGGCCAGATACACCAGATGATCGAGCGTCAGCCCTTGGGCGAACTTGCGGAACTTGTCGCCTTCTTTCGAGCCGATAAGCTGGTTGAGGTAGCTCCAGTCGTCGCAATACTGCTGGCTTTGGGCGATCTGCTCAAACAGCGCCTGTTGGCTGATGCGCCGTGCGGCGTCGCTTGCCAACTGGCTTTGCACTTCGCCCTGGCGCTGCTGCAGCGTTTTCAACCGTTGCCCCAGATCCGCCAATGCCTCGGCTAACGCGCCGGCGTCGGCATTGGCTTCATCCATGTCTTGCGGCCGGGTTTGCGCATGCTGTTCCAGCGTTTGCTGGGCTTGCGCCAGCAGCGCCTGGGCCTCGGCCTGCTGTTGCTGCAGCCTTTCTTTCAACTGTTGTAGCTGTTGGCGCTGTGCGTCATCCAGCAAGGCGGCGGTAAATGCCGCTTCATCATCAAACTCGCTGGCCGCCAGCGCTTGCTGCCAGTGTTGTTCAGCCTGTTGCAGACGCTCGGCCCATTGCCGTTGCTGTTTTTCCAATTCGGCAAGCTGCCCGGCCAGGCGATCGCTTTGCGCCTGGGCCTGCTGTAATCGCTCCGCCGCCTGGCTGCTGGTTTGTTCGCACAACGCCTGGCGGCGGCGCAACTGCTCGCGCACCTGTGCGACCTGCTGTTCGCCAAACAGCGCCCGGCGTTGTGCATGCAGTTCGCCCAGCGCTCGCGTGCTTTCCTGACATTGCTGCTGCAGGCGTTGCTGCTGGCTTTGTGCCTCAATGAGGTTCTTCTCCAACTGGCTGCGGCGTTCGTCCAGCAACAACTGTTGCTGTTGGCTGCGCTGCTGTTCCTGTTGCAACGCCGCCAGCGCGTCTTTGGCCTGCTGCACTGCCTGGAGCGCCTGTTCGTGCTGTTGCAACTGGTGCTGACACTGGCGTTCCTCGGCTTCGCAGCTTGCCAGCCAGGCTTCCAGCTGTGTGCCGTCATGCAGGCCGAAGCCCAGATCCAACGGCGCGCTGAGGGCTTGCCAATCGTTGGCATGTTCCGCCTGCTGCCGTTCGTCCTGTGCAATGGCCTGCTGCAGGCGCTGCTGCTGTTCTTGCAGGCTTTCGCTGCGGGTGCGCAGCTCGGTGCCCTGGCGTTGCAAATCTTCGGTGGTTTGGCGCATTTCCAGCAGGCGCCGTTCGGTTTCCGAAGGTTTAGCCGCCTGGTACTGCGCAATTGCCGGGTGCTGGGTGGCGCCGCACAGCGGGCACGGCTCGCCGCTTTGCAAATGCGCGCGCTCGGCTTCCAGGCTGACGATGCGTTTTTCCAGTTCCCACCGCTTTTCCACCTCCTGTTCAAGCGCCCGGTGTTGTTTGAACTGCTGGCGGGCCAGCTCGAGCTGTTGTTGTAGCTTGGCAAGCTGGGTTTGGCGTTCGCTGAATTCCTGCCGTTGCGGTTCCAGGCGCTGGGCGATTTGCCGCGCCAGAGAGGCGAGCGTGTATAAGCGCTGGCGGGTGGGGCGCTGCTCGGCCAACCTGGCCTGATGCTGGCGCAGCGCGGCCAGCGGGGAGGCGGCTTCCAGCGCCTGCTGCTGCTGTTGCTGCTGTGCCAGCGCGCTTGCAAGCTGTGCTTGTTTGGCCTGATATTGTTCGGTCTGCGCCGCCAATCGGGCGCGTTCAGCATCAAGCTGCGTTAACTGTTGCTGCTGTTGGCTGCACTGTTGCGCCTGAGTGTCGCAGGCCTGCTGCGTTTCCGTCAGGGTTTGCTGCAGTAGGGCGATACGGCCGTCGAGCGGCACCACCTGTTCGTCAATCAGTGTGACTTGCTGCTGCTGATGCGCGGCATGCGCTTGCTGTTCGGCGCGGGCTTTTTCCAACGCCTGTTGCAGTGGCGCAAGCTGTGCCAACTGCTGTTGCTGTTGCTGCGTAAGCTGTGCGATGTGCTGCTGCATTGCCGCCGCTTCCTGGCGGCAGCGCGCGCGTTGATCCATTAAGGGGCGCAATTTTTCCGCTGGTACGCTGCGCGCCAGGCGTTGCAATTGCGGTTCGGCCTGGCGGAGTTCCTGCTGCACGGCCGCCAGCCGGGCCTGGGCAGTTTGTTGCTGCTGCTGCGCCTGCCGCCACTGCTGTAGCCAGTTCAACGCCAACTGCTGGCGCTGCGTTTGTTGGCTAAGGGCGGCTTCTTGCTCGCCCAGTTCGGCGCGCTGGTTTTCGAGCGCCAGGCGCTGTTCGTCGTTCAGCAGTTCAATGCCGCTGGCGCGCTGGTGCAGGGCGTCTAAATCGATGCGTGCCTGTTTGTGGCGCTCAAACACCTGTTCGGACAGCCGGCCGTAAATTTCGGTGCCGGTCAGCTCTTCCAGCAGTTCGGCGCGATCGTTGGCGTCGGCATTCAAAAAGGCGGCAAATTGCCCCTGTGACAACATCATGGATTTGGTGAAGCGGCCGAAGTCCAGCCCGGTGATGGTGGCGATCAAATCCAGCTTGTCGCGCACTTTGTCGGCGATGATTTTGCCGTCCGCCAGCAGCGCCAGTTCAACCTTCGGCGCCTGCAGGTTGCCTTCCGCCTGGTTTTTGGCGCGGCGCTGGCTCCAGAAGGCGCGGTAGCCGATACCTTTCACTTCAAACTCCACTTCGGCCAGCGATTCGGCGGTGTGGCGCGTCATCAGTTCGTTTTGGCTGGGGGAGACGTGCAGGCGCGGCGTCTGGTGGTATAACGCCAGGCAAATGGCGTCCAGCAGCGTGGTTTTGCCGGCCCCGGTCGGCCCGGTGATGGCGAACAGCCCGTTGCTGGCGAACGGCTCGGCGCTAAAATCGATTTTCCACTCACCCTGCAGCGAGTTAAGGTTTTTTAAACGCAGGCTCAGGATTTTCATGCGGAAGGCTCCTCATCGGGCTGCGCCAGGCTGGCCACCGTCTGCTGAAACAGCAGGCGGATACGTTGTTGGCGCGATTCATCCATTTCCGGCTCCAGCGCCAGCCGCCGTTCAAAGACCTCGTCGACGCTCAATTCGTTCAGCGTTTCTTTGTCCTGCTGGGCGATCGCCAACCGACGCTGCTCCTTGCTACGGCGCAGCAGCAGCACTTCCACCGGCAGCGCTTCCGTCATTTGCTGAATGCGCCGCTGAATATCGCTGAGGTAATCCTGGGTTGCCACCTCAATATCCAGCCATACCGGCAGTTCCCCCAGATAATCGGCGAACGGCTGCAACTGCTGCTCGATCTGCTGCAAATCGCCTTTAATCAGCTGCATCGGCTGGAAGCTCGGGATCGCCAGCGGCGTCACCTGTTGCAACTGGCCGTCGGCGAAGTCCACCAGGTAGACGCTTTTGCCCGTGCCTAGCTCATCAAAGCTGAGCGGGATCGGCGAGCCGCTGTAACGGATGTGTTCGCTCTTGGCTACCGTTTGCGCCCGGTGAATATGGCCCAGGGCGATATAATCCGCCGCCGGGAAGTGCTGGGCCGGGAAGGCATCCAGCGTGCCGATATAAATGTCGCGCACCGAGTCGGAGGTGGTGACGCCGACGGTGGTCAGGTGCCCGGTGGCGACGATCGGCAGCGGAACGCCCAATTCGGTGCGGCGGTCGCAGGCGGCCTGGTACAGCGCCTGGTAGTGGTGGGTAATGGCGTCTTGCAGGGCGAGCTGTTTTTGCGCGCCGGATTCCCCCGCCTGGCTGGTGAGCAGATCGCGCGGGCGCAGGAAGGGGATGGCGCACAGCACCGCGCCGGGGCGGCCGTCCCGCTGGTGTAGTACCACGATCTGCCGCGCCGGATCGGCCTGTGCGTTGGCCACCACGGTGGTATTCAGGCAGGAAAGCAGCTCGCGCGATTCATTAAGCGTCGCCACGGAATCATGGTTGCCGCCTAATACCACCAACTGGCAGCCGGTGCGCTGCAGCTCGACCACGAAGCGGTTGTACAGCTCGCGCGCATAGCTGGGGGGCGAGCCGCTGTCGAACAGATCGCCGGCGACGATCAACGCATCCACCTGCTGTTGTTCCACCTGGGCGATCAGCCAGTGCAGAAAAGCCTGGTGCTCCGCGGCGCGGGTTTTGGTGAAAAAAAACTGGCCCAAGTGCCAATCAGACGTGTGAATCAGGCGCATGCGGCTCTCCCGTGGCGATATCATCCTGGCGGTGATTATAAGAGGAATAGGGCAGAAGTATGATATTTCTGTGTAAATTGTAATAATCGCTATGCTTATCCTGACCCCGCAATGCGGTTGCTATGGCGATTTGTTTCATAAATCTGTCATAAAACTGACGCATAATGGCGCCCGCAAACAAGGCTGAATTTATGCTACGTGGCTGCCGGTGGCGTTTATGCGCAACTGCAAAATGATGGCACGCGGCCTCACAGAACGTTAACACATTAGCAGGATTGACGATGGCAAGACGCATATTGGTGGTGGAAGACGAAGCGCCGATCCGCGAGATGGTGTGCTTTGTGTTGGAGCAAAATGGTTACCAACCGTTGGAAGCCGAGGATTATGACAGCGCCGTGACGCGCCTGTCTGAGCCGTTCCCTGATTTAGTGTTACTTGACTGGATGTTGCCCGGCGGCTCCGGTATCCAATTTATCAAACATATGAAGCGCGAAGCGCTGACCCGCGATATTCCTGTGATGATGCTGACCGCCCGCGGGGAAGAGGAAGACCGGGTGCGGGGCCTGGAGGTGGGGGCTGATGACTACATCACCAAGCCGTTTTCACCGAAAGAGCTGGTGGCGCGCATCAAAGCGGTTATGCGCCGTATCTCCCCGATGGCGGTGGATGATATGATCGAAATGCAAGGGCTGAGCCTGGATCCCTCATCGCACCGTGTTATGGCCAATGAGCTGGCTCTGGATATGGGCCCGACCGAATTCAAGCTGCTACACTTTTTCATGACTCATCCCGAACGTGTTTATAGCCGTGAACAATTGCTTAATCATGTCTGGGGCACTAACGTGTATGTAGAAGACCGCACCGTTGACGTGCATATCCGCCGGCTGCGTAAGGCGCTGGAGAGCAGTGGTCATGACAAAATGGTTCAAACCGTTCGCGGTACTGGCTATCGGTTCTCAACGCGCTACTAGACTCATTGGTAACGCACAGGAGAACATAGCGTGCTAGAAAACCTATCCTGGAAGCGGCTGGCGCTGGAGCTGGCCCTTTTTTGTCTTCCCGCCTTGCTGTTGGGTTTGATCGTCGGCTATTTGCCCTGGCTATTGTTGATTGCCGTACTGGCGGCGCTGGTCTGGAACTACTCTAACCAACTCAAACTTTCCCACTGGCTGTGGGTGGATCGCAGCATGACGCCGCCGCCCGGCCGCTGGAGCTGGGAACCGCTGTTTTATGGCCTGTATCAAATGCAGCAGCGCAATCGCCGCCGCCGGCGCGAACTGGCGCTGCTGATCAAACGCTTTCGTAGTGGGGCCGAATCGCTGCCGGATGCACTGGTGATGACCACGGAAGAGGGCAATATCTTCTGGTGTAACGGCCTGGCGCAGCATTTGCTGGGCTTCCGCTGGCCCGAAGATAGCGGCCAGCACATCCTTAACCTGCTGCGCTACCCGGAGTTCACCCACTATCTGCAGCAGCAGGAATTCAGTAAACCATTGACGTTGCAATTGAATAACGAGCATTACGTGGAGTTCCGCGTGATGCCCTACGCCGAAGGGCAACTGCTGATGGTGGCGCGCGACGTCACCCAGATGCGCCAGTTGGAAGGCACGCGGCGCAACTTCTTCGCCAACGTCAGCCATGAGTTGCGTACGCCGCTGACGGTGCTGCAGGGCTATCTGGAAATGATGAGCGACGCCGAGCCGGGCGGCTCGATGCGCGGCAAAGCGCTGGCCACCATGCAGGAACAGACCAAGCGGATGGATGGCCTGGTCAAACAATTGTTGACCCTGTCGCGTATTGAAGCGGCGCCGCTGGTGGATATGCACGAGAAAGTCGATATGCCGCTGTTGCTGCGCGTATTGCAGCGTGAGGCGCAGTCGCTAAGCCACGGCAACCACGAGATAAACTTCCGGGTGAATGAACAGTTGAGCGTGTTTGGCAACGAAGATCAGTTGCGCAGCGCCGTTTCCAACCTGGTGTATAACGCGGTCAACCATACGCCGTCGGGTACCCATATCGAAGTGAGCTGGCAGCAAACCCCGCACGGCGCCGAGTTCCAGGTGAGCGACGATGGGCCCGGCATCGCCGCCGAGCACATTCCGCGCTTGACCGAACGTTTTTACCGGGTGGACAAAGCTCGTTCGCGCCAGACCGGCGGCAGCGGGCTGGGGCTGGCGATCGTCAAGCATGCCCTGAGCCACCACGATGCGCGGCTGGAAGTGCTTAGCGAACCCGGTATCGGCACCCGTTTTATCTTCACCCTGCCTAATCGGTTGATTGTGCCGGCGGCTTTATCAGAGAATGCGGTGAAACATTAACGCATGGGCCCGCTATGATCCGATTTACCCGCTGGGGGCTGCTTGGCTTGTTGTTGGTTGGCCGCAGTCTGTTGGCGCAACCCGACGGTATGCTGTCGGGCAACCTGTCCAGCGTCGGTTCCGATACGCTGGCTAACCTGATGGTGTTGTGGGGGCAGGATTTCAGCCAGCACTACCCGAACGTCAACCTGCAGATTCAGGCCGCCGGCTCCTCCACCGCCCCTACGGCGCTGGCGGCCGGGGCGGCGCAGCTTGGCCCGATGAGCCGCCCGATGAAGGCGGCGGAAGTTTCGGCGTTTGAACACCGTTATGGTTATGCGCCGCTGGCGGTGCCGGTGGCTGTCGATGCGCTGGTGGTGCTGGTGCACCAGGATAACCCGCTGCGCGGGCTCAATCTGGCGCAGCTTGATCGGCTGTTTTCCGCCACCCGCCGCTGCAGCGAGCAACCGCCGTTGCAGCGTTGGGGGCAACTGGGCATGACCGGGGATTGGGTGCAACGCAGTATTCAGCGGTTCGGGCGCAATTCCGCTTCCGGCACCTATGGCTACTTTAAATTACGCGCCCTGTGCGGCGGTGATTTCATGGCGCGGGTGAATGAGTTGCCCGGTTCGGCTTCCGTGGTGCAGGCGGTGGCCGGTTCGCTCAACAGCATCGGTTACGCCAGCATTGGCTTTCGCGCCAGCGGCGTGCGCCTGCTGCCGCTGGCCGAACGCGGTGATGATTATATTCCGCCAACGGAAGACAACGTGCGCAATGGCAGCTACCCGCTGGCGCGTTACCTGTATATCTATATCAACAAAGCGCCCAACCAGCCGCTGGAACCGCTGACCGCAGCGTTTCTCGACCGGGTGCTCTCCAGCCAGGGGCAAAGCCTGATCAACCATGATGGCTATCTGCCGTTGCCGCCGGATACGCTGCGCAAAACGCGCGCCGCGTTGGGGCTGCAACCACTCACTCGCGGCACGCTATCGCCGAGCGCATCGGGATCATGAATTTTCCTCAATACACATGAAAATTCCTCAATTGCTGCTTTTGATGCGGCATGACAGGATGCTTTCCTACAGATTTAGCCGTCTAGAAGTCTGAAAATAACGCGGCGTAATAATTCATCGTGTAAACTATTTGGGCTGGCGGCCGGTGCCGCCTGCATTTAACCAGGAGCAGACATGTCCAAATCCAGTCATGCATTCCATGCCGATGTCGTCGGCAGCCTGTTGCGCCCTGCGCCGTTGAAAGCGGCGCGCCAGCAATTTCAGCGCGGCGAGATTGACGCGGCGCAATTGCGGGCCGTTGAAGACGAACAGATCCGCTACGTTGTCGCCAAGCAGCGGGAAATTGGCCTGAAGGTCGTGACCGACGGGGAGTTCCGCCGCGCCTGGTGGCACTTTGATTTTCTGGAAGGGCTGGATGGCGTGGAAGGCTACCAGGCCACACAGGGCATCCAGTTTAATGGCGTGCAGACCGCGGCGCGCGGCATCAAGGTGACCGGCAAGCTGGGGTTCAGCTCGCACCCGATGCTGGACGATTTCCGTTTTCTGAAGAGCGTGGCCGGCGATGCGGTGCCTAAAATGACCATCCCAAGCCCGAGCGTGCTGCATTTCCGTGGCGGCCGCCAATCGATCGACCACCAGGTTTACCCGGATCTCGGCCAGTATTTCGCCGATCTGGCGCAAACCTATCGCGATGTGATCAAGGCATTCTACGACGCCGGTTGCCGCTATCTGCAGTTGGACGACACGGTGTGGGCCTATTTGTGTTCTGAAGATCAGAAACGCCAGATCCGTGAGCGTGGCGAAGATCCGGCGCAGCTGGCGCGCACCTATGCCGATGTGCTGAACAAGGCGCTGGAAGGCAAACCGGAAGATCTGACCGTGGGGCTGCATGTGTGCCGCGGCAATTTCCGCTCCACCTGGATCTCTGAAGGCGGTTATGAACCGGTTGCTGAGATCCTGTTCGGCGAAGTGAACATCGATGCCTTCTTCCTGGAATATGACAACGAACGTTCTGGTGGTTTTGAGCCGCTGCGCTTTATCAAGCCGGGCAAACAGCAGGTGGTGTTGGGCCTGATCACCACTAAAACCGGCGAGCTGGAAGATCCGCAAGTGGTGAAAGCGCGCATTGCGGAAGCCGCGCAGTATGTCGATCTGAAGCAGCTTTGCCTCAGCACGCAGTGCGGGTTTGCGTCAACGGAAGAGGGCAATAGCCTAAGCGAACAGCAGCAGTGGGATAAACTGCGCAGCGTGGTGGATATTGCCGGGCAGGTTTGGCGCTAGCGGCCGGCCCAAGAGTGAACCGCGCATAAACAACGAAGGAATTGTGTGTTTTGCGCGGTGAACGGCGCGATGTTTCACATTTTGTGAGGCTGTTGCTCAAAAATAATACAAATCATGTAGTGTATATTTCATAAAGTTCGGCACGATCAACTGGATGTTAAATATTATCTGGTTTATTGCTCTGCTTTATAATCCTCGCCTTGCCTTTCTGCGCTATAAACGTTTTACTTAGTCCCCGTTGTCGGACTAATCCTCTATTTTTATAACTTCTAAAGTCCAGCCCATCATCAACAGTGGTTACCGTTATTCAAGGAATAAAGCCCCACCTGGGTGCGTTTTTTCTATGGTTTCGGGCAACGACGATGGCGCGGCAAGCCGGCAACCCGGGTGGGGCGTTTCGCCACCACACAACAGGCAATTTTTTATTTAACAGGCAACACGACACCTTATGAGTCATCGTTTAACGTCAAAAGACATCATGGCATTGGGCTTTATGACCTTTGCCTTATTCGTCGGCGCGGGGAATATTATTTTCCCGCCGATGGTGGGTTTGCAATCCGGCGAACACGTTTGGACTGCCGCACTCGGTTTCTTGCTGACAGCGGTCGGGCTACCGGTGATCACCGTGATCGCGCTGGCGCGCGTGGGCGGCGGGATCGATGCGCTCAGCACGCCGATTGGCCGTAAGGCCGGCCTGGTGCTGGCCACCGTGTGCTATTTGGCCGTCGGCCCGCTGTTTGCCACGCCGCGTACCGCCACCGTTTCCTTTGAAGTGGGTATTGCACCGCTGACCGGCGAAGGCGCCGCGCCACTGCTGGTCTATAGCCTGATCTACTTTGCGCTGGTGATCGCCATTTCGCTTTATCCTGGGCGCCTGCTTGATACCGTGGGCCGTTTCCTGGCGCCGCTGAAAATCATCGCGCTGGGTATCCTGGGCGTTGCCGCGGTGTTCTGGCCGGTGGGCACCCCGATTCCTGCGATTGAAGCCTATGAAGGCGTGCCGTTCTCTTCCGGCTTTATCAACGGCTATCTGACGATGGATACCCTGGGCGCGCTGGTATTCGGCATCGTTATCGTTAACGCTGCGCGTTCTCGCGGTGTAAAAAATGCCGGCCTGTTGACCCGTTACACCATCCTTGCCGGTTTGATCGCCGGTGTTGGCCTGACGCTGGTTTACCTGAGCCTGTTTAAACTGGGTTCCGGCAGTGGTGTGCTGGTACCGGAGGCCACTAACGGCGCGGTGATCCTGCATGCCTATGTGCAGCATACCTTCGGCAGCCCGGGCAGCGCCTTCCTGGCGGCGTTGATTTTCATTGCCTGTATGGTCACGGCGGTCGGCCTGACCTGCGCTTGTGCCGAATTTTTCGCGCAATATCTGCCGTTCTCGTATAAAACGCTGGTGTTTATTCTGGGCCTGTTCTCGATGGTGGTGTCCAACCTGGGGCTGAGCCACCTGATCCAGATCTCGATTCCGGTGTTGACCGCCATTTATCCGCCGTGCATTGTGCTGGTGCTGATGAGCTTCACCCTGCGTTGGTGGAACAGCGCCAAGCGTATTGTGGCGCCGGTTATGCTGGTCAGCCTGTTATTTGGTATCCTTGACGCCGTCAAGGCGTCTAACTTCAAACCGTTCTTGCCGGCCTGGACTAACCATTTGCCGCTGGCTGAGCAAGGGCTGGCCTGGTTGCCGCCTTCGTTGTTGATGCTGGTTATGGTCGCGATTTATGACCGTATCTGCTCACGGGCTGAAGTGACGGTGCATCAGTAACTCCCCGGTCTGAGTTTTGGGCCACGGACACGTCCGTGGCTTTTTTGCGTATTAGAGCCTGCCCCAATAGGCATTGATTTATCCGACCCGCGGCGCTGTTCCCGGCGCAACGGGCTGAATCGGCAACACCATGGGTTGGGAACGGCTCGCAGAAAACAGGTTTTTTTGTATGCAACAGGAATCATCTACACAGCAACCGATCAATAAGCTCAAACGCGGCCTGAGCACCCGCCATATTCGCTTTATGGCGCTTGGTTCCGCGATTGGCACCGGTCTGTTTTACGGCTCGGCGGACGCGATCAAAATGGCCGGCCCCAGCGTGCTGCTGGCGTATCTGATTGGCGGCATCGTTGCCTTCATCATTATGCGCGCACTGGGGGAGATGTCGGTCAATAACCCGCAGGCCAGTTCGTTCTCACGCTATGCGCAGGATTATCTGGGGCCGATGGCGGGCTACATCACCGGCTGGACCTACTGTTTTGAAATCCTGATCGTGGCGATTGCCGACGTAACCGCCTTCGGTATCTATATGGGCGTCTGGTTCCCCGAAGTGCCGCATTGGATCTGGGTGTTGAGCGTGGTGCTGATTCTCGGCGGCATCAACCTGATGAGCGTGAAGGTTTTTGGTGAACTGGAGTTTTGGTTCTCGTTCTTCAAAGTGGCCACCATCATCATCATGATCCTTGCCGGTATCGGCATCATCATCTGGGGCATCGGCAACGGCGGGCAGCCAACCGGTATCCACAACCTGTGGGCCAACGGCGGCTTCTTCAGCAACGGCATTATGGGGACGATTCTGTCGCTGCAACTGGTGATGTTTGCCTATGGCGGCATCGAGATTATCGGTATTACCGCCGGTGAAGCCAAAGATCCGAAAAAATCGATTCCGAAAGCCATCAACTCCGTACCGTGGCGTATTCTGGTGTTCTATGTGGGCACGCTGTTCGTCATTATGTCGATTTATCCGTGGAACCAGGTGGGCACCAACGGTAGCCCATTTGTGCTGACCTTCCAGCATATGGGCATCACGGTGGCGGCCGGCATCCTTAACTTTGTGGTGATCACCGCTTCGCTGTCGGCAATTAACAGCGATGTGTTCGGGGTTGGCCGTATGCTGCACGGTATGGCAGAACAAGGCCATGCGCCGCAGATTTTCAGCCGGGTTTCCAAACGCGGTATCCCGTGGGTGACGGTGGTCGTCATGATGGCCGCGCTGTTGGTGGCGGTTTACCTTAACTACATCATGCCGGAAAGCGTCTTTTTGGTGATTGCTTCCCTGGCCACTTTCGCTACCGTGTGGGTGTGGATCATGATCCTGTGCTCGCAGATTGCGTTTCGCCGCAAGCTGAAGCCGGAGCAGGTTAAAGCGCTGGAGTTTCCACTGCGCGGCGGTGTGTTGACCTCGGCGGTGGCGATCGTTTTCCTGGTGTTTATCATCGGCCTGATTGGCTACTTCCCGACCACCCGCGTTTCGTTGTACGCCGGCCTGGTATGGGTGGCGCTGCTGCTGGCCGGGTATTACATCAAGATTAATCGCCAGAAAAAACAGGCCGTACCGGCCGCCCAGCAAGAGTAACCCCGTAAGCGCCGGCCTTGTGCCGGCGCATTTCTAATGCCTGCCTGTTTACCGCCGCCTGCTTGTAACCCGCAAAGCGCATCCTGTCTCCACCCCTTGGCTCCTCCCTGTGATTGCCGGTAAAAGAGGAGGGGGAATGCGATCCACTGTGGCACTGTAAATCATTCGCCCGTTTTGTTTCGTACCACAGGAGAAACCTCATGCTCAATGCCTGGCATCTCGCGGCCCCGCCATTTGTGGCCCAGAAAGGGCAGAATCTGTACATCACGCTCTGGTTGCAGGGGGCGGAACTGCCCGAACGGGTGTTTTTGCGCGCAGAACCGGATAATGAAGAATGGCTGCTGCCGATGAAAGCGCGGGCCAGCGGGGGGCTTTGGCGTTACCAGGCCCGCCTGACCTTAAACGAAGGGGAAGCAACGCGCCGCTATTGCTTTAAGCTGGTATGGGCGCATAGCCAACGTTGGTTTGGCCCATTGGGATGGGCAACCATGCCGCCGGGGCAACTGGCGCAGTTTGCGCTGGATGTGCCGGACAGCAGCCCGGCGTGGGTGGCCGATCAGGTGTTTTACCAAATATTTCCCGATCGCTTCGCCAGCAGCGGCGGCAGCCACGGTATTCAGAACGGCAGTTACTACCATCATGCGGCGGCAAGCGATGTGATCCGCCGCGATTGGCACTATCCACTGGAAGATAACCATGCCGCCTCGACCTTTTATGGCGGTGATCTGGACGGCATACGCCAAAAGCTCCCTTACCTGCGGCACCTGGGGGTGACGGCGCTGTATCTTAACCCGATTTTCACCGCCCCCAGCGTGCACAAATACGATACCGAAGACTATTACCAGGTGGATCCGTACTTCGGCGGCAATGAGGCCTTACTGCGTTTGCGAGTGAGTACTCGCAAGGTGGGTATGAAGCTGGTGCTGGATGGGGTGTTTAACCACACCGGCGATTCGCATCCGTGGTTTGATCGCTACCAAACTCATGACGATGGCGCTTGCCATAACCCGGCTTCCCCGTACCGGGGCTGGTTTAATTTCTACCCGGACGGGCAGGCGCTCAGTTGGAAAGGACATACCAGCCTGCCGAAGCTGAACTTTGCCGCGCCGCAGGTGGCCAGCGTGATTTATCAGGGAGAAGACAGCGTGGTGCGCCACTGGCTGCGGCCGCCGTACAGTATCGACGGCTGGCGGCTGGATGTGGTGCATATGCTGGGCGAAAATGGCGGCGCGGCCGGTAACTTGCGCCATCTGGCCGGAATGTATCAGGCGATCAAACAGGAAAACCCGCAGGCTTATGTGCTGGGTGAACACTTTGGCGATGCTCGCCGCTGGCTGCATGCCGGGGTGGAAGATGCGGCGATGAACTACATGGGGTTTGCTCTGCCGGTACGCGCCTTTTTGGCCGGTTTGGATGTGGCGCACCATCCGGTGCAGATCGATGCCGCCGCCTGCGCCAGTTGGATGGATGAATACCGTGCCGGCTTGCCGCATGGGCGCCAGCTTATTCTGTTTAATCAGTTGGATAGTCACGATACCGCCCGTTTCATCACGCTGCTTGGCCACAATGTACCGCGCATGCAGATGGCGTTGGCATGGCTGTTTTGCTGGATAGGGGCCCCTTGCCTGTATTACGGCGATGAAATTGGCCTAGATGGCGCGAACGATCCTTTCTGCCGCAAGCCATTCCCGTGGGATGAAAGCCGTTGGAATCCGGTTTTACTGGCGCAGGTGCCACGGCTGGCGGCGCTACGTAAACGCAGCCAGGCCCTGCGCCGCGGCGGCTGCCAGGTGCTGTACGCCGCCGGTGAAACGCTGGTGTTTGTACGTGCTTACCATCAGGAACGCATTTTGGTGGCGTTGCAGCGCAATGGCGGCGGCGAGGTGGTTTTGCCGTACAGCCCGTTGCTGACGCCGTGTGCGTGGCAGCAGGAAGAAGGCGAAAGCCTGCTAATGGCGGAAGAAGGGGGCGTGCGGCTGCGGTTGGCGGAGGAGTCAGTGGCGGTGTGGTGCTCCCTCACACCAACCCTCTCCCGCAGGGAGAGGGAGCAGCCCGGCGTTGTTGATGAGCAGGGTGACTAAATATCGTCTGGCGCGAAATTCAGTGTTGGCTGATCAACTGGCCTTCTGGGCAGGCTCTGTCCCCTCTCCCTGCGGGAGAGGGCTAGGGTGAGGGCGGTTGAAGCATAAAGAAGCTTGCCCAACGGACATACCGGGCGGGCTCTACTCCCTCTCCCTGCGGGAGAGGGGTGGGGTGAGGGCGGTTGAAGCATAAAGAAGCTTGCCCAACGGACATACCGGGCGGGCTCTGCTCCCTCTCCCTGCGGGAGAGGGGGGGGGTGAGGGCGAGGGCTTAATACCCGATGGCAGAACCGGCTGGGCGGCGGACGTCGTTGGCGCCGTACAGATAGCCTTCACGCACCTTGCCGGACACCGCCGAATCGTTGCCCGAGTTGGCCGGCGTTACGCCTGCAGCGCCAGGCAGACCGACCAAAATCAGCTCCGCAGCGCCCCATGGGGTTTGCTCCACCATCTTGTAGCCCATGTCGTTGAGGATTTTCAGCGAATCAGCGGAAACGCCCCTCTGCTCGTAATACACCTCATCCGGCAACCACTGCTGGTGGATGCGCGGCGCATCTACCGCCTCCTGCGGCGCCATATCGTGATCGATCACGTTCAGCGCGGTTTGCAGGGTGATGGTGATAATACGTGAACCGCCCGGTGAGCCGAGCACCATAAAGATTTTATTATCCTTGGTCACCAACGTCGGGCTCATTGATGATAGTGGGCGCTTACCGGGGGCGATGGCATTAGCCGTGCCTTGCACCAGTCCGTACAGGTTTTTCTCGCCCACCTTCACGGTGAAGTCGTCCATTTCATCATTGAGGAAGAAACCGGTGCCCGGGGCGATCACCACGGCGCCGAAGCGGCCGTTGACGGTATAGGTGGTGGAAACCGCGTTGCCTTCATGATCGACGATCGAATAGTGGGTGGTTTCCGGTTTTTCATGCGGTTCCATTCCTGGCTGCACGTTTTCAGAAGGTGTTGCCTTGCCCGGAACGATTTTCGCCCGGATCTGTTCGGCGTAGCTTTTACTCAACAGCCGATCGATCGGGTTATTGATAAACGCCGGATCGCCTAGGTAGGTATTGCGGTCCATATAGGCGTGGCGCATGGCTTCGGCCATGGTGTGTATCGCCGCTGCCGAGTTAAAGCCCATGCTTTGCAGGTTGTAACCTTCAAGAATGTTGAGCGTTTCACACAGCGCAACGCCGCCGGAGCTTGGCGGCGGCGAGGAAACAAACTTATAGCCGCGGTAGCTACAGGTGATCGGCGCCGTTTCGGTGACCTTATAGTTGGCGAAGTCGGCCGCCGTCAGAACGCCGCCGCCCTTTTTCGCCGCGGCTTCCACTGCCTGCGGGATTTTGCCGTGATAAAACGCATCTGGGCCCGCTTTGGCGATCGCTTCTAGCGTATGCGCAAGATCGGTTTGCACCAGACGATCGCCCGGCTGCAGCGCCGAACCGTCTTTACGCAGGAAAATCCGCGCCGCCTCGGGATCCTGCTTAAAGCGGGCGACGGTGGTATCAAGAATGTCAGTATCGGCGCGCGTCAGAATAAACCCTTCGCGAGCCAGTTTGATCGCTGGCGCCATGACCTGTTCGCGGCTCAGTTTGCCGTATTTCTGCCGCGCGGTTTCCATCCCCAGCACCGTGCCCGGCACGCCGGCCGCCAGGTAGCCATACAGGCTGGCGCCTTTTTTCACCTTGCCGTCGGCGTCCAGATACATGTTGGCGCTGGCGCCAGCCGGCGCGGTTTCACGGAAGTTGATAAAGGTATCGGTGCCGTCCGCCAGGTGTACGGTCATAAAGCCGCCACCGCCGATGTTACCGCAGCACGGGTTGACCACCGCCTGCGCATAGCCGACGGCGACGGCGGCATCGATGGCGTTACCACCCATTTTGAGAATATCGACGCCAACCTGCGAAGCCAGATGTTGCGACGTCACCACCATACCGTTGCGAGCTTCGACCGCCGGGTTCGAGGCGGCGTACAGGCTGCTGCTCACCAGCATGGCCGCCATGGTGAGCGGCTTGCCCCATTTTTGTAAAAACATAGTCTTACCTGCCCTGTCAGTTTTTATTGTGTTGGTTGTTTTTCACATGCCATAAATAATTTACCAGCGTGATAATAGTTACCACAGAATGGGACACACGCAAAATATTGAGGAAAAAATAAAGAGAAAACAAGGAAGTAAAGCAAGGTGCGGCTGGCGGGCAAAAAAAAACGGCCAGCGGAGATCCGCTGGCCGGCCGGCTGACATTCGCAGAGAATTACAGCTTGGCGGCGTTTTCAGACAGGTATTTAGCAACGCCATCCGGAGAGGCGCCCATCCCTTCTTTGCCTTTTTCCCACTGTGCAGGGCAGACTTCGCCGTGCTCTTCGTGGAACTGCAGCGCGTCGACCATACGCAGCATTTCATCGATGTTGCGGCCCAGCGGCAGATCGTTCACCACCTGGTGGCGCACAACGCCGTTGGCGTCGATCAGGAAAGAACCGCGCAGGGCAACGCCGGCTTCCGGGTGCTCAATGCCGTAGGCTTTTTGAATTTCGCGCTTAACGTCGGCAACCATTGCGTATTTCACTTCACCAATGCCGCCTTTATCGACAGGGGTGTTACGCCATGCATTGTGGACGAATTCAGAATCGAAAGAGACACCGACCACTTCAACGCCACGTTTCTGGAATTCTTCATAACGGTGATCGAAGGCGATCAGCTCTGAAGGGCATACAAAGGTGAAATCCATTGGCCAGAAAAACAGGACGGCTGGTTTGCCGTTCAGGTGTTTTTTCAGGTTGAAATTTTCAACGATTTCGCCGTTGCCCAGTACGGCTGCTGCAGTGAAGTCAGGGGCTTGACGAGTTACCAGGACCATGAATTACTCCTGTAATAGTTGGTAAGTGATTGATGTAAAAGACGGCCGCAAGTATAGGGGCCATGTGTTGGTGAATAAAGGGTAAAACGACCAATCGATGAGATAGCTTTTACCTATCGAAGCAATCAGTAAAACTTGTCGAAGATTAAAAATAACCTCTTTATAGCAAAGGGCAAGCCGGCGATGCCCCTCTGCGGTAAAGCCGGTGGGTCCGTGGTCTGCACGCCCCTAATTACAGCGTTTTTTCTTTCGCCATCTGCATCATCTGTGGGTAAAACTGCCAGAAATGTGTTTCAAGCTGATGATAGTGACGCTCCACATCATGAAAGGAGCCTGCCAGCGCCGTCAGGCGCGGGCGGCGTTTGGCCATGCCCGCCAGCACGTTGGCGATAAAGGGCAGCTCGGCATAGCGTTCCAGCCAGCGCTCTTGCCACAGGTAATTGTTCAGGTTTTGGAAGCGCGCCGGCGTGTGCGGCAGGTGTGGGACGATCTGGCGGCGTGCCGCCTGGCTAAAGTGGGCCAGGCTGATTGCCGGTTCGATCTGCTGCCAATGGCGCGCCAGGAAGTGATCCCACACCACATCCAGCGTGATCGGCGCTACGCGGCGGTGTTCAGGGCTGAAATAGCAACGGCAGGCTTTAACCTGCGGTAGTGAATCGGTCAGCACATCGATGCGGCGGTGCAGCATAATGCCGCCGACCACGGCGGCGGGATAGTCACCCGCCGGGTTGCCGCGGACAAAGTCGGCCAGCAGATTGCCCAACAGGGAGCTTTCCGCCAACTGGGCCAAATGGAGATGCGCGAGAAAATTCATGCGGCAACTATACCTCAACGTGGGCAAATCCTCCTTATTTCTTGCTGCTGAACGCTCACCGCTTTAGACTAGGCCGCCTGTTTTTTACCAACCTACTAAATACTGAAGAAGTGAATATTCATGCGCGTCGCCGATTTTTCTTTTGAACTCCCCGAATCACTGATCGCCCGTTATCCACAAGCTGAACGCAGCGCCTGCCGTCTGCTGCAGTTGGACGGGCCAACGGGCGAGCTGACGCACGGTGTATTCACCGATCTGCTGAACCAACTGGAAGCGGGCGATCTGCTGGTATTTAACAACACCCGGGTGATCCCGGCGCGGGTTTTTGGCCGCAAGGCCAGCGGCGGCAAGATTGAAGTGCTGGTAGAGCGTGTGCTGGACGAACACCGCGTTTTGGCGCACGTGCGTGCATCGAAAGCGCCGAAGGCGGGGGCCGAGCTGCTGCTGGGGGATGACGAAAGCATCAATGCCACCATGGTGGCGCGTCACGATACGCTGTTTGAGCTGCGCTTTAATGACGATCGCGATGTTTTCACTCTGCTCAACGCCGTCGGCCATATGCCGTTGCCGCCATATATCGATCGCCCGGATGAAGATGCCGATCGCGAACTGTACCAAACCGTTTACAGTGAAAAGCCGGGCGCAGTGGCGGCACCGACCGCTGGGCTGCATTTCGATGAACCGCTGCTGGCGGCGCTGCGTGAAAAGGGCGTGGAGATGGCGTTTGTCACCCTGCACGTTGGCGCCGGCACTTTCCAGCCGGTGCGGGTGGACACCATTGAAGACCACGTGATGCACGCCGAATACGCTGAAGTGCCGCAAGACGTGGTGGATGCGGTGCTGGCCTGCAAGGCGCGCGGTAAACGGGTGGTCGCCGTGGGCACCACCTCGGTGCGTTCGCTGGAAAGCGCCGCGGCGGCCAGCCAGGATGCGCTGATCGCGCCGTTTTTCGGCGATACCCGCATCTTTATTTATCCCGGTTATCACTATCAGGTGATTGACGCGCTGGTGACCAACTTCCATTTGCCGGAGTCCACGCTGATCATGCTGGTTTCGGCGTTTGCCGGTTACCGGCACACCATGCATGCCTATCGGCAGGCGGTGGCCGAGCAATATCGATTTTTCAGTTATGGCGATGCGATGTTCATCAGCCGTAACCCGCTGGCGGAACAAGAAACCGTCGGCGCTTAACTCCCCGATATCCCTGTTAAACGACATCAGACTGTTTCTTTTCTCTGATGCTGGAGGCTGAGTGAAGTACGAATTACAAAAAACCGATGGCCGCGCACGGCGCGGCCGGATGGTGTTTGAGCGCGGCGTGGTCGAGACGCCGGCCTTTATGCCTGTCGGCACCTACGGCACGGTAAAAGGCATGACGCCGGAAGAAGTCAAAGAAACCGGCGCACAGATTCTGCTGGGCAACACCTTCCACTTGTGGCTGCGCCCCGGCCAGGAAATCATGAAGCTGCACGGCGATCTGCATGATTTTATGCAGTGGCACGGGCCGATTCTCACCGATTCCGGCGGTTTTCAGGTGTTTAGCCTGGGGGCGATGCGCAAGATAAAGGAAGAGGGCGTTTACTTCCGTAATCCGATCAACGGCGACAAGATATTCCTCAGCCCGGAAAAATCGATGGAGATCCAGTATGATCTCGGCTCTGATATCGTGATGATCTTTGACGAGTGCACGCCATACCCGGCGGATTGGGATTACGCCAAGCGTTCGATGGAAATGTCGTTGCGCTGGGCGAAACGCAGCCGCCAGCGTTTTGACGAACTGAACAACAAAAATGCACTGTTTGGCATTATCCAGGGCGGTGTTTACGAAGATTTACGCGATGTTTCAGTAAAAGGGCTGGTGGATATCGGCTTTGATGGTTACGCTGTGGGCGGCTTGGCGGTAGGCGAGCCGAAAGAGGACATGCATCGTATTCTCGAACATGTTTGCCCGCAAATCCCGCAGGATAAGCCCCGCTACCTGATGGGGGTGGGTAAACCGGAGGATCTGGTGGAAGGCGTGCGGCGCGGCATCGATATGTTTGACTGTGTGATGCCAACGCGTAATGCCCGTAACGGCCACCTGTTCGTGACCGACGGCGTGGTAAAAATCCGCAATGCCAAGCACAAGGATGATACTTCCCCGCTGGATCCCGAGTGTGATTGCTATACGTGCCGTCATTACAGCCGCGCCTACCTGCACCATCTTGATCGTTGCAATGAAATACTGGGTGCCCGTTTGAACACCATCCATAACCTGCGCTATTACCAACGCCTGATGGCGGGTTTACGCCAAGCCATTGAAGAGGGTAAATTAGAGCTGTTCGTTGCTGATTTCTACGGTCGGATCGGCAAGCCGGTTCCACCTTTAAAGGCCTGATAAGCGTCAACGCGCGGCACGGCGGCCGGCCAATGCACCCCAGGCGTATTCACTGCTTCGGGGTTCAGTAGGGCTGGCGGCGCTGCGCTTTGGCCGTTGAAGGGCAAGAAACGCTTGATTAAATAATTGATAACTTAATGAGGGAATTTCAATGAGCTTTTTCATTTCCGACGCCGTCGCATCCGCTGGAGCCCCGGCTCAGGGAAGCCCGTACTCTCTGGTCATTATGCTGGTGGTGTTTGGTCTGATTTTCTATTTCATGATCCTGCGCCCGCAGCAGAAACGTGCCAAAGAGCACAAGAAGCTGATGGACTCGATCGGTAAAGGTGATGAAGTGTTGACCACCGGCGGGCTGATTGGCCGCGTAACCAAAGTGGGTGAAACCGGTATTATCGCCATTGCGCTT
The DNA here is from genome assembly GCF_039540155.1 of Gibbsiella greigii. NCBI lineage: Bacteria > Pseudomonadati > Pseudomonadota > Gammaproteobacteria > Enterobacterales > Yersiniaceae > Gibbsiella > Gibbsiella greigii. Next base: position 195,312 of record NZ_BAABEM010000052.1, on the reverse strand, counting down.
AACGACACCACGGAAGTGATGATCAAGCGTGACTTCGTGGCGGCCGTTCTGCCGAAAGGTACCATGAAGGCCCTGTAATTATTTTTCCCGAAGGGAATTGCCGTGCTAAACCGTTATCCTTTGTGGAAGTATCTGATGCTGATCGTTGTGATCATCATCGGTTTGCTTTATGCGCTTCCCAACATCTACGGTGAGGATCCGGCCGTACAAATCACTGGCGCGCGCGGCGTCGCCGCCAGTGAAGCTACGCTGGACCAGGTCCGTACCGTATTAGAAAAAGACAACATCGCAAGCAAGTCTATCGCGCTGGAAGATGGCGCCATCCTTGCTCGCTTTAAAGATCCCGATGTGCAACTGCGTGCCCGCGAAGCCTTGCTTGAGGCATTGGGCGATAAGTACGTTGTGGCACTGAACCTTGCCCCGGCGACGCCAATGTGGCTGACCATGCTGGGGGCTGAGCCGATGAAGCTCGGCCTTGATTTGCGCGGCGGCGTGCACTTCCTGATGGAAGTGGACATGGACACCGCCCTGGGCAAGCTGCAAGAGCAGACCATGGATACCCTGCGCAGCGAGCTGCGTGAGAAGGGCATTCCTTACGCCACCATCCGCAAGCTCGACAACAACGGCGTCGAAGTGCGTTTCCGCGACAATGCCGCGCGCGATGAGGCCATCAGTTACATGACCCCGCGCCAGCGCGATCTGGTGCTCTCCGCCAACGGCACCAACACGCTGAAGGCTACGCTGACCGATGCACGCCTGAGCGAAGCGCGTGAATACGCCGTCCAGCAGAACATCACCATCCTGCGCAACCGCGTCAACCAGCTCGGCGTTGCCGAACCCTTGGTGCAGCGCCAGGGCGCAGACCGCATTGTGGTTGAGCTGCCGGGTATCCAGGATACCGCGCGCGCGAAAGAAATCCTTGGCGCTACCGCCACCCTGGAATTCCGCCTGGTGAACACCAACGCCGACAGCACGGCAGCCGCCAACGGCCGTGTGCCGGGCGACTCCGAGGTGAAATACACCCGTGAAGGGCAGCCGATCGTGCTGTACAAACGGGTGATTCTGACCGGCGACCATATTACGGATTCCACCTCCAGCACCGACGAGTACAACCAGCCGCAGGTGAATATCTCGCTGGACAGCGCCGGCGGTACGACCATGTCCAACTTCACCAAGGACAACATCGGCAAGCCAATGGCGACCCTGTTCGTGGAGTACAAGGACAGCGGTAAAAAAGATGCCAATGGCCGTGCGATTCTGGTGAAGCAGGAAGAAGTGATCAACGTGGCGAATATTCAGTCGCGTCTGGGCAACAGCTTCCGCATCACCGGTATCGGTAACCCGAACGAAGCGCGCCAACTGTCGCTGCTGCTGCGGGCGGGCGCATTGATTGCGCCTATCCAGATTGTGGAAGAGCGCACCATTGGCCCAACCCTGGGGCAACAGAACATTACCCAAGGGCTGGAAGCGTGTCTGTGGGGCCTGGTGGCATCCATCGTCTTCATGGTGGTTTGGTACCGTAAATTCGGCGTTATCGCTACCAGCGCGCTGGTGGCCAACCTGGTGCTGATTGTCGGCGTGATGTCGCTGTTGCCGGGCGCCACGCTCACCATGCCGGGGATTGCCGGTATCGTGCTGACGCTGGCGGTGGCGGTTGACGCCAACGTACTGATTAACGAGCGTATCAAGGAAGAGCTGAGGAACGGGCGTTCCGTTCAGCAAGCGATTCATGAAGGTTATAAAGGCGCGTTTTCCAGTATCGTCGACGCCAACATTACCACGCTGATCACTGCGGTGATTTTGTATGCGGTAGGCACCGGTTCGATCAAAGGTTTTGCGATAACCACCGCCATCGGCGTGGCGACGTCCATGTTCACCGCGATTGTCGGTACCCGTGCCATCGTCAACCTGCTTTACGGCGGCAAACGCATTAACAAGCTGTCTATCTGAGGAGTGCGTTGTGGCACAGGATTATACTGTTGAGCAACTCAACTACGGCCGTAAAGTCATCGACTTTATGCGCTGGGACTACGTGGCCTTTGGCATCTCGCTGGTGCTATTGATCGCGTCCATTGCCATCATGTCGGTGCGCGGCTTTAACTGGGGCCTGGACTTTACCGGCGGCACTGTCATTGAGATCAGCCTGGATAAACCGGCCGATCTCGATCTGATGCGCGATACGCTGGAAAAGGCCGGCTTCCAGGATCCGGTTCTGCAGAACTTTGGCAGCAGCCGCGATGTGATGGTGCGCATGCCACCGGTTTCCGGGCAGGCGGGCCAGGAGCTGGGTAATAAAGTTATCAGCGTGCTGAATGAATCGGTGGACAAAAGCGCCACGGTGAAGCGCATTGAATTCGTTGGCCCAAGCGTGGGTAGCGAACTGGCGCAGACCGGCGGCATGGCGCTGCTGGTTGCGCTGATTTGTATCCTGGTTTACGTCGGCTTTCGTTTTGAATGGCGCCTGGCGTTGGGGGCGGTTATCGCCCTGGCGCACGACGTGATCATTACCATGGGCGTGCTGTCGCTATTTCATATCGAGATCGATCTGACCATCATCGCTTCGCTGATGTCGGTTATCGGTTACTCGTTGAACGACAGCATCGTGGTTTCTGACCGTATTCGTGAGAACTTCCGCAAGATCCGCCGCGGCACGCCTTACGAAATCATGAACGTGTCGTTGACCCAGACCCTGAGCCGTACCCTGATGACGTCCGGGACGACGCTGGTGGTGGTGCTGATGCTGTACATCTTCGGTGGCGCGATGCTGCAAGGCTTCTCGCTGGCGATGTTGATCGGTGTGTCGATCGGTACCGTTTCCTCTATCTACGTCGCGTCCGCGCTGGCGTTGAAACTGGGGATGAAACGCGAGCACATGCTGCAGCAGAAAGTGGAAAAAGAAGGCGCCGACCAGCCCTCGATTCTGCCTTAATCTGCAGTCGTCTCACGCAGTAAAAAGAGCGCAGTCCGGCATGCCGGCTGCGCTCTTTTTTTGTGCCGCTCCCGCTATGGCGCAGGGCTTTGCGCATCACGTGGCATAATACTGTGCAGGCGGACATAGCCCAACTGCGCCGGCGTGACCCCGTTGAAACGCAGTTCAACCTGGCGCTCGCTACTTGCCGGCGGCGTATCGCCCACGGCGATGGGTTGCGACAGTGAGCCTGCGCTGAGCGGTTTCCCGCTGGCGCTATCCAACTGCCCCCATTCCACCACGGCATGGAACGGCGGCAGCGTGTGGCCGGGCGACGCCTGCAGTTGCAGTACGGCCTGGGCGCCGCCGGCTTCGGCGCGGATCTGCGTAAGCGCGATGTTCAACTCGCCAATGCTGCTCTGCAATTTGGCCGGGCTGTCGGCGGCCGGCAGCAGGTAAACGCCGCGGGTGGAGTTTTGGTTCAGCTGATTTTGCTGTTCCAGCGCCGTGGCCTGGTTGGTCAGCGTACTCAGCTTCTGTTTTAGCTCAACCACCTGATTATGCAGCTTGGGTATTTCTGTTTGTTGCGCGCAGCCGGCCAGTAGCACTGCGGTAGCCAGCAGGCAGGCTGGGCGATAACGGGTAGAAGACATGGTGCCGTTTCCTTTGCAATAACGCTGGTGCCCAGCTTAGCCAGCTGCAGGTGGAAAGTCATGTTTTAGTGCCTGAACAGGGTGATGCCGGCCTGAGAAGCGGATCGCAACAAATCAGCGCTCGCTTTTGTTGTAACCGGAGTTCAGGTTACACTGTATTAATTCTCAGATTGTTTATCAGGACGTGTTATGCATTGCCCTTTCTGCGCCGCCGTTGATACCAAAGTCATTGATTCCCGCCTGGTTGGCGATGGTTCCCAGGTGCGCCGTCGCCGCCAGTGCCTGGTTTGTAATGAACGTTTTACCACCTTCGAAGTGGCGGAACTGGTGATGCCGCGGGTGATTAAAAGCGACGAAGTGCGTGAACCGTTCAATGAAGACAAACTGCGCCGGGGCATGCTCAAAGCGTTGGAAAAACGCCCTGTCAGCTCCGACGACGTGGAAAACGCCATTAATCATATCAAATCGCAGCTGCGCGCCACCGGTGAGCGCGAAGTGCCGACCAAACTGGTGGGTAACCTGGTGATGGACGAGCTGAAAAAGCTGGATAAGGTGGCGTACATTCGCTTTGCTTCGGTATACCGCAGCTTTGAGGATATCCGCGAGTTTGGCGAAGAGATCGCCAAGTTGCAGGATTAACAGGTTTTTTTTATGCATAACGATGAATTTTACCTGGCCCGCGCCTTTGAACTGGCGCGGCTGGGGCGTTTTACCACGGCGCCGAATCCGAACGTTGGCTGTGTGATCGTGCGTGATGGCCAGATTGTCGGCGAAGGTTACCACCTGCGTGCCGGTGAGCCGCATGCGGAAGTGCATGCGTTGCGCATGGCCGGGGAGCTGGCGCGCGGCGCCACCGCGTATGTGACGCTTGAGCCGTGCAGCCATCATGGGCGCACGCCGCCCTGCGCCGATGCGCTGGCCGCCGCTGGCGTGCGCCGGGTAGTGGCCGCCATGCAGGATCCCAACCCGCAGGTCGCCGGCCGCGGTTTGTACCGGCTGCAACAGGCCGGCATTGAGGTGCGCCATGGCCTGATGCTGGCGGAGGCCGAGGCGATCAACCCTGGCTTCCTTAAACGGATGCGCACCGGTTTTCCCTATGTGCAGCTGAAAATAGGCGCTTCGCTTGACGGGCGCACCGCCATGGCCTCTGGCGAGAGCCAGTGGATCACTTCCCCGCAGGCCCGGCAGGATGTGCAGCGGCTGCGGGCGCAAAGCGCCGCCATTCTCAGCACCAGCGCCACGGTGCTGGCGGACGATCCGTCCCTGACCGTGCGCTGGGATGAACTGGACAGCGGCACGCAGCGCGTTTATCCCCGTGAAAATCTGCGCCAACCTCTGCGCATTATCCTCGATAGCCAAAACCGCGTGACGCCGCAGCACCGGGTGGTGAACCAACCGGGCGCTACCTGGCTGGCGCGCCTGCAGCCGGATACGCAAAACTGGCCGCAGGGGGTGGAGCAGCGTATTTTCCCGGCGCACGGCGGCGGTATCGATCTGGTGGTGATGATGATGCAGCTGGCTCAGAGCCAGATAAACAGCGTTTGGGTAGAAGCGGGCGCTCACTTGGCCGGCGCGTTGTTGCAGGCCGGGTTGGTGGATGAGCTCATTGTGTATATTGCGCCGAAATTATTGGGTGATAATGGCCGGGGGCTTTGCCACCTGCCTGGGCTGCAGGCGCTGGCCGATGCGCCGGAGCTGGTGTTTAGCGAAGTGCGGCAGATCGGCCCCGATTTACGCCTGTGCCTGAAGGCGAAAGCCTAAATCTGAACGCCTGCCGGCCGTTTTACAAAACCGCCGCGCAGGCGGATGAAGAATATGATAGAATCCGCCCCCCTGCGGGGTATTGAACTCATTTTTAAGGAAAGCCCATGAAAGTGATCGAAGGTGTTGTTGCTACTCCTAAAGCCCGTGTGGCGATCGCCATCGCGCGTTTTAACAATTTCATCAACGATAGCCTGCTGTCTGGCGCCGTCGACGCGCTAACGCGTATCGGCCAGGTGGCGGATGACAACATCACCGTTGTCTGGGTGCCTGGTGCCTATGAGCTGCCGCTGACGGCGCGCGTGCTGGCCAACACCGGTAAATACGACGCGGTTATCGCTCTGGGTACGGTGATCCGTGGGGGCACCGCACACTTTGAATATGTGGCGGGCGAAGCCAGCTCCGGCCTGGGCAGTGTTTCTTTGAACACTGAAGTTCCGGTTGCCTTCGGCGTGCTGACGACAGAAAGCATCGAACAGGCGATTGAACGTGCCGGTACCAAGGCGGGTAACAAAGGTGCAGAAGCTGCCCTGACCGCGCTTGAAATGATTAATGTTATCGAAGCTATTAAAGCCTGAATTTAGTTAAGGGGAATTCCGTGAAACCTGCTGCTCGTCGCCGCGCTCGTGAGTGCGCTGTTCAAGCGCTTTACTCTTGGCAGTTGTCTAAAAATGACATTGCTGATGTTGAATTACAGTTCCTGACGGAGCAGGACGTCAAAGATGTTGACGTTGCCTATTTTCGCGAACTGCTGTCCGGTGTGGCGGTGAATGCAGGTACTCTGGATGCCCTGATGAAGCCTTTCCTGTCGCGCCAGCTCGAAGAGCTTGGTCAGGTGGAAAGAGCCATTCTGCGCCTGGCGCTGTTTGAGCTGAAAATGCGCGAAGATGTGCCTTACAAAGTGGCTATCAATGAAGCGATCGAACTGGCGAAAACCTTCGGTGCTGAAGATAGCCACAAGTTTGTGAATGGCGTGCTGGATAAAGCAGCGCCGACCATTCGCAAGAAAAAATAAAAATTAAGGCCGGGCGACCGGCCTTAAATTCATTTATCTGGAATATCGACCATGGCATGTGGCGAATTTGACCTCATTGCCCGCTATTTTGACCGGTTCAAGAGTGTGCGCCGGGATGTTCAGTTAGGCATCGGCGATGACTGCGCACTGCTGGCAGTGCCAGAGAAACAACTGTTGGCCGTCAGTACTGATACGCTGGTTGCGGGCGTGCATTTCCTGCCGGATATCGATCCGGCCGATCTCGGCTATAAAGCGCTGGCGGTGAACCTAAGCGATCTGGCTGCTATGGGCGCCGATCCCGCCTGGCTTTCATTGGCCCTGACCTTCCCTGAAGTTAACGAACCCTGGCTGAAGGCGTTCAGCGACAGCCTGTTCGAACAGCTTAATTACTACGGCATGCAGTTGATTGGCGGCGATACCACCCGCGGCCCGTTGAGCATGACGCTCACTATTCACGGCCTGGTGCCGACTGGGCGCGCCTTAACGCGTTCAGGCGCCCGCGTGGGCGACTGGATCTACGTGACCGGTTCGCTGGGTGACAGCGCCGCTGGCCTGGCCATTCTGCAACAGCGCCTGGCGGTGAACGATGCGGCGGCGTGCAACTATCTGCTGGGCCGCCATTTGCGCCCGCATGCGCGCGTGCTGCAAGGGCAGGCGCTGCGCGATCTGGCCAGTGCGGCTATCGATCTTTCCGATGGGCTGATTTCCGATCTGAAACACGTGCTCAAGGCTTCCGAGTGCGGCGCGCGCATTGATCTGGATGCATTGCCGCTTTCCCCGGCGCTGGTCGGCCTGGGTGACGCCGAGCAGGCATTGCGCTGGGCGCTGACCGGCGGCGAGGACTACGAGCTGTGCTTCACCGTGCCGGAAATCAACCGCGGCGCGCTGGAAGTGGCGCTGGACCATCTCGGTACCGATTACACCTGTATCGGCCAGGTTGGCCCGCTTTCCGAAGGCATTACCTTCCATCGTGCAGAGCAGGTTGTCGAACTGCCCTGGGCGGGTTTTGATCATTTCCGCGGGGAGTAAATTGCCACATGGATGAAGCAAAACGCCGGTTGCGGCTGCGCAACCCGTGGCACCTGCTGGCGACCGGTTTTGGCAGCGGCCTGTCGCCGGTGATGCCCGGCACGATGGGATCGCTGGCGGCGATCCCTTTCTGGTTGCTGTTGATACAGTTGCCGTGGCAACTCTATTCGCTGTTGGTGATGTTCAGCATCTGTATTGGCGTGTACCTGTGCCACCAGACGGCCAAAGATATGCGTGTGCACGATCACGGCAGCATCGTCTGGGACGAGTTTGTCGGGATGTGGATTACCCTGATGGCGCTGCCGGTTAACGATTGGCAGTGGGTCGTCGCCGGTTTTGTGATTTTCCGCGTCCTGGATATCTGGAAGCCATGGCCGATTCGCTGGTTCGATCGTAATGTGCACGGCGGTATGGGCATTATGATTGATGATATCGTGGCCGGGGTGATAGGGGCGGGGGTTATTTATGCCATCGGCCATCACTGGCCGGTGGCGTTGTTTTAAGCGGTTTGCTGAGATGGCGCCGCCGGTTTAGCGCAATCGTTGTTGCTTTAGCGTTGGCGGCGCTTTCTTACGGTTGATTATTCTGCCAGCCAGGTTTCAATTTGCCGCTGGATCCCGGCCGCATCCAGGCCCAGATCGCTGCGTATTTCTTCCTGGCTGCCCTGCGGAATGAAACGATCCGGCAGGCCGATATTAAGCACCGGCACCCATTGGCGCTTCGCCATCAGTAGTTCATTCACGCCGCTGCCGGCGCCGCCCATAACGGCGTTCTCTTCCACTGTAACCAGCGCACTGTGGCTGGCCGCCATTTTTAACACCAATTGTTCATCCAGCGGTTTGACAAAGCGCATGTCCACCAGCGTGGCGTTCAGCGCTTCGGCCGCGGCCTGCGCCGCAGGCAACAGCGTGCCGAAGTTGAGGATCGCGATATTCTCGCCCTGGCGGCGCACCACGCCTTTACCCAGCGGCAGAGCCGCCAGGGGTTCAAGTTTGGCACCGGTGCCGTTGCCGCGTGGGTAGCGCACCGCGCTAGGACCGCCGCTGTAATGGTAACCGGTGTACAACATCTGGCGGCATTCGTTTTCATCGCTCGGCGTCATGATCACCATGTTCGGAACGCAACGCAGGAAAGAGAGATCGAACGCGCCCTGATGGGTTTGACCGTCGGCGCCGACGATGCCGCCGCGATCGATCGCGAACAGCACCGGCAGGTTCTGGATCGCCACGTCATGGATCACCTGATCGTAGGCGCGCTGCAGGAACGTGGAGTAAATGGCCACCACCGGTTTGTAACCGCCGATCGCCAGCCCTGCGGCAAAGGTCACCGCATGCTGTTCGGCGATCGCCACGTCGAAATACTGCTGCGGATATTCACGCGAGAACTGCACCATGCCGGAGCCTTCGCGCATCGCCGGGGTGATTGCCATCAGCGTGCTGTCTTTGGCGGCGGTTTCACAGAGCCATTCGCCAAAAATCTTTGAATAGGTCGGCAGGCCGCCGGCGCTCTTGGGCAGCGTACCGCTGGCTGGATCGAACTTCGGCACCGCGTGGAAGCTGATCGGATCTTTCTCCGCCGGGGCGTAACCACGGCCCTTTTTGGTCATGATATGCAGCAACTGCGGGCCTTTTAGATCGCGCATGTTTTTCAACGTGGCGACCAGCCCCTGCACGTCATGCCCGTCTACCGGGCCGATGTAATTGAACCCCAGCTCTTCGAACAGCGTGCCCGGTACCACCATGCCTTTCAGGTGTTCTTCGGTGCGTTTTACCAACTCTTTAAACGGCGGCAGGCCGGAAAGCACCTTTTTGCCGCCTTCGCGCAGCGTGGAATACAGCTTGCCGGACAGCAACTGCGCCAGGTGGTTATTGAGCGCGCCGACGTTCTCGGAAATCGACATCTCGTTGTCGTTGAGCACCACCAGCATATCCGGGTTGATATCGCCGGCGTGGTTCATGGCTTCGAATGCCATGCCGGCGGTAATGGCGCCGTCGCCGATCACGCACACCGTGCGGCGGCCTTTGGCTTCGCGCTCGGCGGCTACCGCCATGCCGAGCCCGGCGCTGATCGAGGTGGACGAGTGGCCCACGGACAGCACGTCATACTCGCTTTCCGCGCGCCACGGGAAAGGGTGCAGACCGTTTTTCTGCCGGATGGTCGCGATGCGATCGCGCCGACCGGTGAGGATCTTGTGCGGATAGGCCTGGTGCCCCACGTCCCATATCAGGTGGTCGAACGGCGTGTTATAGACGTAGTGCAACGCCACCGTCAGTTCGACGGTACCCAGCCCGGAAGCAAAATGCCCGCTGGAGCGGCTGACGCTGTCCAGCAGGTATTGCCGCAGTTCGTCACACAGTTTCGGCAGGCTTTCTTTCGGCAGGGAGCGGAGTTCCTCGGGGTTTTCCGCCAGCGCCAATGTTGGGTATTTGGCTATATCAAGACTCATTCGATGCTCATATCAGAGGAGTATGCCCTTTATCTTCCAGGGTGCAGCGGCCATCACGTAGCCCGGCCACTGAGCGATGTGGCCAGCCGCACCTTGAAATCTATGGGGTATAACGTTCGTTACACATTAATTATCGCGTTCAATAATGAAGCTGGCTAACGCTCGTAGTGGCGCGGTGTTATAAGATTGCGCTGCCAGGGCATCCAGGGCAGCTAACGCTTCCTGGTAGAGATCCCACGCTTTTGCCTTCGCACTGTCAAGCCCGAGTAAGGCCGGGTAGGTGCTTTTACCATGCTGTTGATCGGCGCCCTGACGTTTACCTATCTTGGCAGTTTCACCGATGACATCAAGAATGTCATCCTGAACCTGAAACGCCAGCCCGATGGCCGCGGCGTAGCGATCGAGCAACGGCAGGGCGGCGCGGCCCCTGTCACCCGCAGCCAGCGCGCCCAGGCGCACCGCTGCGCGGATCAATGCGCCGGTTTTATGGTTGTGAACCTGCTCCAGTGCTTCCAGATTAATCTGAAGGCCTTCCGCGGCCAGATCCAGCGCCTGGCCGCCGCACATGCCGGCTACGCCGCTGGCGCTGGCGAGTTCGGAAACCATCGCCAGACGATCGCGCAGGGCGACATCGGGCATCTCGGTATCCGCCAGGATAGTGAACGCCAGCGTTTGCAGCGCGTCGCCGGCCAGAATAGCATTCGCTTCGCCAAATTTGATGTGGCAGGTCGGCAGGCCGCGGCGTAGATCGTCATTGTCCATCGCCGGCAGATCGTCATGAATCAGCGAATAGGCATGAATGCACTCAACGGCCGCAGCCGGAGCATCCAGGCTGCCTGGCTGCAGACCAAACATTTGCCCGGTCGCATACACCAGAAACGGGCGCAGCCGTTTGCCGCCCAGCAACGCGCCGTAGCGCATGGCTTCCACCAGGCTGCTGTCATTGAAGGGCAAGGGGGCAAGAAAATCCGTCAGTGCGTTATCGACCCGTTGGCGATAGGTCTGTAACTGGCTGTTGAAGTCAGTCATAGCAATTACTCGGCATCCGGGGTAAAAGGCGCCAGAGGCGCTTCATCGGTGCCGTCGTTAAGCAGGATCTGCACGCGTTGTTCCGCTTGCTGTAGCTTTTGCTGGCCTTGGCGCGCCAGTTGAACACCGCGCTCGAATTCGTTCAACGCGTCTTCCAGCGGCAGTTCGCCCGTTTCCAGACGAGTGACGATCCCTTCCAGCTCCTGCAATGCGCTTTCAAAGCTAAGGGTTTGCTCGGTACTGCCTGATTGTGCAGGTTTTTTCGGCATAATTTTCTTTTTACATCATCATATGAACAGTAGGGCGAAAGACTATCGTAGCGGATTTTGAACAGTAAATCATGGCGCGCATGTATGGTTTTGCGCGCAGAGCGGCACCAGAAGATGATATACTCCGCCCGCCGAAGATATTGTGACTCTTTTTCCCCCGAAATCTTATCTGACTATAAAGACCGCCATGAAGTTTATCATTAAATTGTTCCCTGAAATCACCATAAAAAGTCAATCTGTGCGTTTACGCTTCATCAAGATCCTGACGACCAACATTCGTAACGTCTTGAAGCAGTATGATGAAACGCTGGCGGTGGTGCGGCACTGGGATTTCATTGAGGTGCGCGCTAAAGACGAAAACCAGCGCCCGGCGATTGCCGATGCCCTGACGCGCATTCCCGGTATCCACCATATTCTCGAGGTGGAAGACCGTGCCTATACCGATATTCACCATATCTTCGAACAAACATTGGAAGCCTACCGCGATCAGTTGGAAGGGAAAACCTTCTGCGTGCGCGTTAAGCGCCGCGGCAAACAGGACTTTAATTCCCAGGATGTGGAGCGCTACGTCGGCGGCGGCTTAAACCAACATATCGCCAGTGCGCGGGTCAAACTGACGCACCCGCAGGTGACGGTTAACCTAGAGATCGAAGACGATAAGTTGATGCTGGTGAAAGCGCGGCGTGAAGGGATCGGCGGTTACCCGATCGGTACGCAGGAAGATGTCATGTCGCTGATTTCCGGCGGCTTTGATTCCGGCGTTTCCAGCTACATGCTGATGCGCCGTGGCTGCCGTGTGCACTATTGCTTCTTTAACCTCGGCGGCTCGGCGCATGAAATCGGCGTTAAGCAGGTGGCGCACTACCTGTGGAATTGCTTTGGCAGCTCGCACAAAGTGCGTTTTGTGGCGGTTGATTTTGAACCGGTGGTGGGCGAGATCCTGGAAAAAGTTGATGACGGCCAGATGGGCGTGGTGCTGAAACGCATGATGGTGCGTGCCGCTTCCCAGGTGGCGGAGCGTTACGGCGTGCAGGCGCTGGTCACCGGCGAGGCGCTGGGCCAGGTATCCAGCCAAACGCTGACCAATCTGCGTTTGATTGACAATGCGTCAGACACGCTGATTCTGCGCCCGCTGATCTCCCATGATAAAGAGCACATCATCAATATCGCACGGACGATCGGCACCGAAGACTTCGCCAAAACCATGCCGGAATACTGCGGTGTGATTTCCAAAAGTCCAACGGTGAAGGCGGTTAAAGAAAAGATCGAAGAGGAGGAGGGCAAGTTCGACTTCACTATCCTCGATCGCGTGGTGCGCGAGGCGAAAAACATCGATATCCGCACTATCGCCAGCGAAGTTCAGGAACAGGTAATGGAAGTCGAGACCGTGGCGGCGTTCGCTGCCAGCGATGTGGTCTTGGATATCCGCGCGATTGACGAGCAGGATGAAAAGCCGCTGCAGTTGGCGCAGGTTGAAGTGAAATCGCTGCCGTTCTACAAGCTTGGCAGCCAGTTTGGCGATCTGGACCAGAGCAAAACCTATTTGCTGTACTGCGAACGCGGGGTGATGAGCCGCCTGCAGGCGCTGTACCTGCTGGAGCAAGGCTACACCAACGTTAAAGTGTATCGCCCTTAACGCTTTACGATGAACCGCTTTCAGGCCGCAGCCGGCAACGCTGCGGCTTGAAGGGATCAGTCGCTGAAATCGTACATCCCCGGGATCAGCACCAACTGCGCCGCCACTTCCGCCGCTTTCGCTTTCCCCAACAGTAAATCGATCAGCTTCAGGCTGAACTCCATGGCGGTGCCCGGCCCTTGGCTGGTCAGCAAGTTGACCCGTGGGTCAAACACCACGCGGCGCTCCATCCATTTATCCTGCGGAATCTTGTCTTTTAGCCCGGGGAAGCCGGTCATGTTACCCACCGGGAACAGATCGTGATGTTGTAGCACCAGCGCCGGCGCCGCGCAGATGGCGGCGACGATTTTGCCTTGCAGGTGCATGCGGCGGACTTTTTCCACCAGCAGCGGGCTATCGCGGAAGCATTCGGCCCCTTTCAGGCCGCCGGGCAACACAATGGCGTCAAACGGCTCATCCACAATCGTCACCAGCGGTGCATCCGCCAGCAGTTTGACGCCGCGCGAACAGGTAATGGTCAGCCCGCCGTCCCCCGCCACGCTGGCGGTGGTGACCTTAACGCCGGCCCGCACCAACAGATCGATCGCCGTGACGGCTTCGGTTTCTTCGCTACCAGGTGCCAGGCATACCAACGCCGATACGCTCATAATCATTTTCCTTTTTCTTAATCAGTTCGAATAATCGGGTATTTTCCGCCAGCACACGGCCGTGGCTGCGCGCCTTGCGCAGCACGTAACCGTTGATGTAATCAATCTCGGTGTGCCGCTGGGCGCGAATGTCTTGCAGCATAGAGGAAATATTGTCTGCGGTGCTGTCGATCACTTGCAGCACATACAGCAGCAACCCTTCGCTGGAGGTGTGCAGACCTTCCATCTCCATGACGGCGGCAACTTCGTTGCAGACGGCTTCGACTTCCGGCAGGTGTTGGCGCAGCGCGCCGTTACGGCAGTCATACAGCGCGGTGAGTGGATTAATCACGCAGTTCACCGCCAGCTTGCGCCAGTTGGCCGCCGTGATGTTGTTGTGCCAGGCAACGTCCGGCAGCGCCTGATGCAGCACTTCGGCCAGGCTGCTGAGGTGCATGGCGCCTGGCGAGGTGGGGCCGATGTGGGTGGTGCCGTTAGCCACATGAATAATGGTCGTGCCGTCACGGCGCGCTGCGTGAGTGGTGGTGCCTTGCAGGATCGGCTGGTTGTTGGCGTCCAGCTCATCCTGGGTGCCCATGCCATTATGCAAAAGCAGCACGGCGCATTGGGGGTTGAGGTGCGGCAGCAGGGCGTTGACCGCGCCGGAAACCTGCCAGGCTTTCAGCGTGACCAGCAGGAGTTCACTTTGCGCCAGGTGCGTGGGATCGTTAGCCGGGAGATTGTGGTTAAATACGCTGCCGTCGGGGGCAATGACATTCACTGGGCAAAAGGGCTGGGGCACACGGAGCCATCCCTGCACCTCGTGCCCTTGTCGATAAAGTTGGGCGAGCCACAGCTGGCCAAGCGCGCCGCAACCAAGAACCGTTATTTTCATCTTGCCTCCCTCGGCGGTGTCCCGTCATAGTACGCCAGCGCCTCTGGCGGTCATTGGGCGCTACGGCCTACTGCGGGGCTCTGCCCTGGTGTTCGGGGTTCCGCTCAACGGCGGTCTTATCAGTATAGACTTTCGCGTTGCCGGGCTCCCCACGGCGATCCGTAGGGTTTTGTCTTCCCGCGCAAAGCGGTTATTATGCTCGCCATCGAATAGCCTAACGTTGCTTTAGGCTAAATTTATTTGCCATGCGGGCCCGTAAGCGCTCTGGGTGGCGATGACCAATGCGCCTACTGGGATAGGTTGTATTCAGAAGGAGGAAGTATGCCATCTTTTGACATCGTTTCTGAAATTGATATGCAGGAAGTCCGTAACGCCGTTGACAATGCGTCACGTGATCTCGGCACCCGTTGGGATTTTCGCAACGTGCCGGCCAGTTTTGAGCTGAACGAAAAAAACGAAAGCATCAAAGTAGCCAGCGAATCTGATTTCCAGGTGAAGCAGTTGCTGGATATTTTGCGTGAGAAGCTGGCCAAGCGCGGCATCGACGGCGCGGCGCTGGAGATCCCGGATGCGCTGGAGCACAGCGGGAAAACCTACAGCGTTGAGGCTAAGCTCAAGCAGGGGATTGAAACCTCGCAGGCCAAGAAGCTGGTGAAGCTGATCAAAGACAGCAAATTGAAGGTGCAGGTACAAATTCAGGGCGATGAAGTGCGCGTGACCGGTAAATCGCGTGACGATCTGCAAAGCGTGATGGCGCTGGTGCGCGGCGGGAATCTGGGGCAGCCGTTCCAGTTCAAGAACTTCCGCGATTAACTTTCCCGCCAACCGTCGTGTCAAGGGCCAGCAAGCTGGCCCTTTGCTTTACAGCGAATTGACTAACGCTTCCAACTGCCGGCGATTCGTCTGCTGGGTATCCACTTTCACATAGGCGCTGCGTTCATCCGCCACCACGATCGCTTCCGCCACGCCCGGTTGCGCTTTCAAACGCGATTCCAGCGCTGAATCCTTCACTGCCAGTTCAGACAGCGTAATGCGCAGGCTGCTGACGTACGGCGGCTCTTTCATCGTGCGGCATACCAGGAACCACAGTGCGGCCACCAACGCCCCGGCTATGAATACGCCACCCGCGCCAAACAGGCCATACAGCCAGCCGCCGGCGCTGCCGCCGATCGCCACGCCGATAAATTGGCTGGTGGAGTACACCCCCATCGCCGTGCCTTTATAACCTGCCGGGGATTCCTTGCTGATTAACGAAGGCAGAATCGCTTCCATTACATTAAAGGCGACGAAGAAGAGCTGCACGCCGGCAATAATGCCCCACAGGTGGGCGCCGGAAAACCACAGCACAATCTCGGCGCAGAATAAAACCACCACGCAGCCGGTGAAAACCCGCTTCATACGGCGTTTTTTCTCGGCATAGATGATGAAAGGCACGACGGCGGCAAACGACACCAGCATGGTGACCAGATAAACAACCCAATGCTGTTGCGCTGCCAGCCCTGCCTGTTCCATCGCCAGCGGTAAGGCCACGAAGCTCGACATCAACAGAATATGCAGGCACATGATGCCGAGGTTGAGCTTCAGCAGGCTGGGGTTGCGCAGCACTTTGTGAAAGCTGCCGCTGACGATGCTCGATTCGCGGTTCAGCACGTGGCTGTTCGCATTGGGCACCACCAACAGCGTGATGGCGATCCCGGCCAGCGCCAGCACGGCGATCATCCAGAACAGCGCGTGCAGGCCAAAGGCGTGGGTGACAATCGGGCCGATCACCATGGCGATGGAAAAGGTAATGCCGAAACTGACACCGATGAAGGCCATGGCTTTGGTGCGGTTCTGCTCGCGGGTCAGATCGGACAGCAGCGCCATCACCGCCGCGGCGATGGCGCCGGATCCCTGCAGAGCACGGCCAAGAATGATCCCCCAGATGGAATCAGTCACGGCCGCAATGACGCTGCCAAGGGTAAACAGCAGCAGGCCGCCGACAATCAGCGGTTTACGGCCGATACGATCGGAAACCAATCCGAAGGGGATCTGGAACACGGCCTGCGCCAAACCGTAAATGCCGATGGCGAAGCCGATAAGCGCCTCACTGGCGCCTTGCAGCGCCATCCCATAGGTGGTGAGGACCGGCAGCACCATAAACATGCCGAGCATGCGCAGCGAGAAGACTACGCCGAGCCCCCAGGTTGCCCGCCGTTCCTGTGGAGTCATGGTATTGTCGTTCATTGTTACCTCGGTAAAAACCATTCGGCAGGCGATTGCGCTGCACGGCCTGCCGAATGGTTTCTAAAATAGTGGGAGCATTTTAGTGTGTGGGGCAGGGAGGGTAAATCGAATGTTGTTTAACAGATATTACCGGTGGAAATTAAATGGGCCGCAAAAGCGGCCCATACATTACGGCGGTGTTTATGGCTTACCACACGTAGGTCAGCAGCGCTTCCTGCGCCGTGCTGGCGCTGAAGTCGATTGACATCATCACGCTCAGTGAGGTGATGGCGACGATCGAAAACACAAACAGCTTACGCGCCCAGATACTGTCGTTTTCAGCCTTATAGCCGCGCAACGCCATACCCAACCACCATACGCTCACTGCCGCGGCGACAATCAGGTATTTGTAGCCGGCATAACCGCTCAGGGCCAACATCAGCGTGGCGATCATAAACGCCAGTATGTAGACCGTGATGTGGTTTTTGGCGACGGAAATGCCTTTCACCACCGGCAACACCGGGATATTGGCTGCCTGGTAATCCTTGAAGCGGAAAATGGCAATCGCATAGGAATGCGGCATCTGCCACAGGCTGAAAATCGCCAGCAGGATAAGTGCCCCGGTGTCGAACTCGTTGGTGACGGCGCAGTAGCCGATCACCGGCGGCGCAGCGCCGGACAGGCTGCCGATCAGCGTGCCGTAGACCGAGTGGCGTTTCATGTACAGGCTATAAAGGCCAACATAAACCACAAAGCCCATCACCGCCAGCCACATGGCCAGCGGGTTGGCCGCGGTATACAGCAGGGCAAAGCCGGCAATACCCAGGACGGTAGCGTAAACCAGGCTGGCACTCGGCGCGATCAGGCCTTTTACCAGCACCCGATTCTTCGTTCTCTCCATTTTTTTGTCGATGTCGCGATCGATATAGTTGTTGAAAACACAACCCGATGCGACCACCAACGAAACCCCGACCAGGGTGGCGAGAAACAGGGGATAGTCGATGCTCCCTTTGGACGCGAGCAGAAATCCCCCGACGACAGAAATTAAATTGCCGAAAATAATTCCTGGTTTCGTTACTTGCAGGTATTGCTTAATCATCACGTGTGGCTCGGCTCTTAACTGACCATCATATTGACGTTGAGGTTGTACATAATCCAGAGTGAACCCACCACAACAATACCGATGATCATAGCGGTAAACAGCAATGCCACCAGGTTCCAGCGCTCTTCCGATGAGGTATTCATGTGCAGGAAGTAAACCAGGTGAACAATCACCTGAATCACCGCCATGCCGACGACAACTGCCAGAATAGTGGAATGAGAGGCCGCGCCGTTCATTACCATCGCAAACGGGATCACCGTCAGGATGATCGACAGAATAAAGCCGATCAGGTAAGACTTGACGCTGCCGTGGCTTGCGCCGCCGTGAGAGGTTTCATGGGATGAATGGCTCATTACATAACCCCCAGCAGGTAAACAACGGTAAATACGCAGATCCACACCACGTCCAGGAAGTGCCAGAACAGGCTCAGGCACATCAGGCGGGTTTTGTTGGTGCTGGTCAGGCCGCGTTTGCCCACCTGCAGCATCATCACAACGATCCAGATCAGGCCGGAGGCAACGTGAATCCCGTGAGTCCCCACCAGCGCAAAGAAGCTGGACAGAAACGCGCTGCGATCCGGGCCAAAGCCTTCGGTAATCAGGTGATGGAATTCATAGATTTCCATACCGATAAAGCCCAGGCCGAACAGGAAGGTCAGGAACAGCCAGAGGTTAACGCCGCTCACTTTACCGTTGTTCATGGCGATCATCGCCATGCCGTAGGTAATGGAGCTAAACAGCAGCAGGAAGGTTTCGACCAGCACAAACTTCAGATCGAAAATATCCTTGCCTGAGGGACCGCCTGCGGTCCCATTAACCAGTACTGCATAAGTTGCGAATAAGCTCGCAAACAAAATACAGTCGCTCATCAGGTAGATCCAAAATCCGAAGACTTTGGTCTCACCCGCCTCGTGGTGCCCATGCTCTGCATGGGCCGCGTTGTGGTTAGTCAGAGTATCAGTTGACATGTTTCACGCCTGCTTTGCTGATTTGTTCATAGTGTTGGTTCTCAATGCGCTCAATTTCGGCAACAGGCACATAGTAATCAACATCTTGATCGAAGCTCTTGGCAATCCAGACCACGATCATGCCGATGAAACCGATGATCGCCATCCACCAGATTTCCCAGATCATCGCGAAACCGAATACCAGGCTGAAGAAGGCGATGATCACGCCGGCACCGGTGTTCTTAGGCATATGAATCTGTTCGTATTTCGCCGGTTTCTTGTACGCTTCGCCTTTTTCTTTCATATCCCAGAATGCGTCACGATCGTGAATTTCCGGGGTGATGGCGAAGTTGTAGAACGGCGGTGGTGAAGAGGTAGACCACTCCAGCGTACGGCCGCCCCATGGGTCACCGGTCAGATCGCGGTTCTGATCGCGATCGCGGATACTGACGAAGATCTGAATCAGCTGGCACAGGATACCGCAGGCAATCAGCGCCGCACCGCCCGCAGCCACCATCAGCAACGGATGGAACTCAGGGTTGATGTTCTGGCTGATACGGCGGGTCATCCCCATGAAGCCCAGCGCGTACAGCGGCATAAAGGCAACGAAGAAACCGATGATCCAGAACCAGAATGCGCGTTTGCCCCAGGTTTCGTTCAGCGTGAAGCCGAAGGATTTCGGGAACCAGTAGGTCAGGCCGGCGAAGCAGCCGAACACCACGCCACCGATGATAACGTTGTGGAAGTGCGCAATCAGGAACAGGCTGTTGTGCAGCACGAAGTTTGCGCCCGGCACGGCCAGCAGCACGCCGGTCATCCCACCGATGGAGAAGGTGATGATGAAGCCAACGGTCCACAGCATGGCGGAGTTGAACTGAATGCGGCCCTGATACATGGTGAACAGCCAGTTGAAGATTTTCACCCCGGTCGGGATGGAAATGATCATCGTGGCGATACCGAAGAAGGCGTTAACGTTCGCCCCGGAACCCATGGTGAAGAAGTGGTGCAGCCATACGATGAACGACAGAACGGTAATCGCAATGGTTGCCCATACCAAAGAGGTATAGCCGAACAGGCGTTTCTTCGAGAAGGTGGCGGTCACTTCGGAGAACACCCCGAAGACCGGCAGCACCAGAATGTACACTTCCGGGTGGCCCCAGGCCCAAACCAGGTTGATGTACATCATCATGTTGCCGCCCATATCATTGGTGAAGAAATGGGTGCCCAGATAGCGATCCAGGGTCAGCAACGCCACGGTAACGGTCAGAATAGGGAACGAAACGATAATCAGCACGTTAGTGCACAGCGCAGCCCAGGTGAACACCGGCATTTTCATCATCGGCATGCCAGGGGCACGCATTTTCATGATGGTTGCGAAGAAGTTCACGCCGGTCAGCAAGGTGCCAAGGCCGGAGATCTGCAGGCTCCATATCCAGTAATCGACCCCAACGCCGGGGCTGTACTCTTTGCCCGACAGCGGCGGATAGGCCAGCCAGCCGGTTTGAGCGAATTCACCCACCCCCAAGGAGAGGTTGATCAGCACCACGCCGACGACAAAGAACCAGAAGCTCAGTGAGTTCAGGAACGGGAAGGCAACGTCACGCGCGCCGATCTGCAGCGGCACTACGATGTTCATCAGGCCGACCACAAACGGCATCGCCATGAAGAAGATCATGATGACGCCGTGCGCGGTGAAAATCTGATCGTAGTGGTGAGGCGGCAGGAAGCCTGCTTCACCGGCAGAGGCCAGTGCTTGCTGGCTACGCATCATGATGGCGTCGGCGAAACCACGCAGCAGCATCACCATCGCAACGATGATGTACATGATACCAATTCGTTTATGGTCAACGGAGGTCAACCATTCGCTCCACAACCACTTCCATTTGCCCAAATACGTTATCAGCGCCAGCAGTGCCAGCCCTCCAACAATAATTGCAGCAACGGTGACCATGATGATCGGTTCATGGTACGGAACCGCATCAAGAGTTAATTTTCCCAACATCAGATTATTCCTCGGCTCCGGCGTGAGCGTGTTCACCCATGTCCATACCCTGGCTCATGTCCATACCTGCATGCGCGTTGGCTTCAGCCGATGCGCCGTGGTGCTGGTGCATGTCGCCCATGAATTTGGCAATAGTTTCTTTGAACAAATTCGGTTTGACACTGGAGAAGTACTCAACCGGGTTGTTTTCACTCGGCTCTGCCAGTTTGTTAAAGTCGTCGGTGGTATTAAGATTGTTAGACGATTCTTTCACCTTGGCTACCCACTGGTCGAAGTCGCCTTCGGTTGGGGTGACGATCGCGGTGAATTTCATGCCGGAGAACCCGCGGCCGCTGAAGCTGCTGGAAATACCTTTGTATTCGCCTGCTTCATTGCCGATCAGGTGCAGTTTGGTCTGCATCCCGGCCATCGCATAAATTTGCCCACCTAACTGAGGAATAAAGAACGAGTTCATTACCGAGTTAGAGGTGATCTTGAATTCGACGGGAACGTCTTTCGGGAAAGCCAGTTCATTAACGGTCGCAATCCCTTGTTCCGGGTAGATGAACAGCCATTTCCAGTCAAGCGACACCACTTCGATCGTCATCGGCTTCTTGTCGGAGACAATTGGCTTGAACGGATCCAGCGCGTGGGTCGTTTTCCAGGTGATGGTGCCCAGGATAGCGATGATAATGATAGGAATGGTCCAGACGACAGCTTCAATCTTGTTCGAGTGCGACCAGTTAGGACTGTACTTGGCGTCTTTGTTGGAGGAACGATACTTCCAGGCAAAGGCAAACGCCATAAAGATAACTGGTATCACGACAATCAGCATCAACGCGATCGCAGTGAGTATCAGTGTTCGTTGTTCAACGCCTATTGCTCCCTTGGGATTCATCAACACGGTATCACAGCCACTGAGCAATACAGTGGATGCAATTAATGACAGCATCCCAATACTTTTATTGTATTTCTTAAGTCTCATCTAACGACCTCAATTACAAAGGCTCTATTGTCGTTTCATGTGTGCGGGCATTTTACGGGAAGGTTGCAACACTGTAAACACGCTTCAAGGAGTGTCAGCGCCTTGTTGACACTTTCTGTTAAGGGGGTCACAGATGTTACTGCTGAGTGACAATTACCAATGGCAACAATGTGTTGCCGTAGTGCATTGCCGCACTCTGGCCGTATGTTCTGGAAAAGCAACGGTTATGAGCGACTATACGCTTTAGCGACCATGTTTTAAACAAAAACGGAAGTATATTTAATGTAAAATAAATGTAGTTAAAAGGTGTATTTATTTTTATTTTTTTGCTGGCGTTTGCGGCTGAAAATAATTAGGGCGATTCTTTTTAAATAAATTTGGTTACGACATATTTTGCGGCAGCCGGAAAAAACCGGCTGCCGCAGTATTACGCCAAGCGGGTGCGGCGCAGCGCCAAATAGTCGAGCAGGCTACCCATTGCAATGCCGGCTACGCTTAGGAGCGCGCCGGCCTCTAACGTTTTATCGGCGAGCGCCGGTAGGTTGAGCCAACCCAGCGCGTTGCCGATCAACAGCAACAGCCAAAGCCCCAGCAGGGCGCACCCGGCGGTGAGCAGGCGCAGCGCCCAACGGTAGGCGTTGCGGTACTCGGTGCGCGGCAGGAAGCTGTCGGTGTTCTGGGTGTATTCCAGTGTTTGCCGGCATACCGCCAGCAAGAACAGCCCCGGCAGCGCGGCGACGATAGAGAACAGATAAAACAGCGGCCAGCCGTGCGCTTCAACGAACCAACCGGCGATCGGCCCGACGTAAACGCGGCCAACGGCGGAAAGGGCGGACAATAAAGCAAACTGGGTGGCGGAGAAGGATTTGTTGCACAGGGTCATCAGCAAGGCGACAAAGGCCGCCGTGCCCATGCCGCCACACAGGTTTTCCAGAAAGATGGCGCTGCCCATGGTGATGATGTTTTTATCGGTCACCGACAGGATCCAATATCCCACGTTTGATACCGCCTGCAGGATGCCGAATAGCATCAGGGCGCGGAACAGCGTCAGGCGTTGCATCAGCACCCCGCCGAACAGCGCGCCGACGATAGTGGCGAACAGCCCAAGGGTTTTGTTCACCAGGCCCACTTCCCCCGCGTCGAAGCCGACGCCGCGGATCAAAAACGTGGTGCTCAGGCTGCCGGCGAAGGCATCCCCCATCTTATACATGACGATCAGCAGCAGGATGAGCCAGGCGTTATTGCGGGCGAAAAAATCCCGCAGCGGCGCGACCACCGCCTGTTCCATACTGCGCGGCACCGGCACTTGCTCATCCGGTTCGGGCGCCATCAGGGTGGCGGCGACGCCGATCAGCATCAGCGCGGCCATTAGCCAGTAGGTCGCCTGCCAGCCGAGGTAGCGATCCGCCAGCCAAAGCGCCAACCCGCCGGACACCAGCATGGCCAGCCGGTAGCCCAGCACCGAGATCGCCGCACCGGCGCCGCGCGCTTCCGCGCTCAGCAGGTCGGTTTTATAAGCATCGAACACAATATCCTGCGAGGCGGAACAGAAGGCCACCAGCACGGCCAGCGCCGCCAGCCACCACAGATGCTGAGCGGGCTGCATAAAGCCCATCGCCACAATGGCCGCCACCAGGAGCAGTTGGCTGATCAGCAGCCAGCCGCGCCGCCGGCCGAGAAACGGCGGCGTGTAGCGATCCATAAAGGGCGACCAGAGGAACTTGAACACATACGCCTGCCCGACCAGCGAGAAAATGCCGATGGTCTTCAGATCGATGTTTTCAACGGTCATCCAGGCTTGCAGCGTGCCGGAGGTCAGCGCCAGGGGCAGGCCTGAAGCAAAGCCCATCAGCAGAAGAATGGCGGAGTTACGCTGGGTGAAGATATTCAGATACTGTTTCGACATGGGATCCTTGTCTGCGCCGCCCGATGTGCCGGGCGGCAATAAGGCATTGACTGATTAACGCGCGTTCTGCTTGATGAAATCGCTGACGCTGGTGTCCTGCGCCATATCGGCGATGACATCGCCCAGAACGGTATTGACCGCGCTGGTGATCTTGTCGTTGTTGGCGGTGAAGGCCCCCTGCACGTTATAGGTTGAACGGTAGTTTTTCACCTGTTTGCTGCCGTTTTTCGCCTGAACGATGATTGAAATATCCGCCTTGGTGGTGATGTTGTAGCGCAGGTTCCCTTCAGAAACGTCAGCGTACAGGTTGTTCACCACGATTTGCAGATCGGCCTGCCCATCAGGGCCAATCATGTAACCGCGTGCGCCCATTTGTTTTTCCAGCACTTCCTGCAACAGGAAGCGCAGATCGCGCGAAGGCGTCAGGGTGATCAGTTGGCCGTCGCGGTTAACTTTCGCCAGTGCCTGATCCGGGCGCTGGTCTGCGCCGTTAATGCTGATGGTGACGCCCTGCAGGGTAGGATCCTGCTGAGGCAGCACGATCTTCGGCGTGACGTTCAGGGTATTGCTGCTGGTGGCGCAGCCTGCAAGCATCAGGGCGGCCAACAAGGGAATACACAGTTTTTTTAGCATATTACTTTCTCGTCATTCGTGGGTTGCGTTGTCGGGCGCCAGTTGGCGCAGGCCAATCAAATAGCAAAAGCGCATTATAAAAGCGCCGACATCATAGCATCGCCGCCGGCCGGGGGAAGCGTTGAACGCCGGAGGGCGGCAAATTTTTAACTGCTTTTGATAAAAACACGCTTTTTCGCCGCTCTCAATCGGAAAAAGCCCAAGCGGGCGCGCCGATTGGCGGTTTTTTCCGCGCTCCGTCGAGAAAATTTTATCGGGCATAGTCTAACCGGATGAAAAACGGCTAATATTGAGCTAGATGGCGTGTTCCTCTGCCGGCGTAGTAAGGAGATCCTATGATTCGCGAGCAAATAGAGGCAAAGTTAAGGGCGGCGTTTGAGCCCGCGTATCTGGAAGTGGTTGATGAAAGTTATCGGCATAACGTTCCGGCGGGTTCAGAAAGCCATTTCAAAGTGGTGATCGTCAGCGATCGTTTTATCGGCGAACGTTTTCTTAATCGCCACCGTGCGATTTACGGCGCGCTGGCGCAGGAATTGGCCGACGGGGTGCACGCCTTGGCGTTGCATACCTATACCTTGAAAGAGTGGGAGGGGCTGCAGGATACCGTGCCGGCTTCACCGCCTTGCCGCGGTGCGGGGACGTTGGCCTGAAGGCTAAAACTGTAGGTTTCAGTGGAACTTTCACCCTGATTTAAGGTATTACTACTGGCGATTTTGCAACGGCCTGCGGGCCGTTTCTGTTTTTTGACGGCGGCAGCCGTATGGCATGCGGCGCAAATGTGGCGGCAGCGGGTGTTCTTTTAGGGGGAATTCGGTAAAAGTGTGAGTTAACTCGCCTTCGTCGCCCTGCTCTCCTCGACTCCCTCCGCATGCGCCGCTATAATGTCGCGTCTATTTTTCCGGAATGGTTTCGGGACACTTCTGACATCAGGGAACTCGGTTCTTATGTAGCCGTCCTGGTTCTTGGAACGGAGTTGACCGAGCACTGTGATTTTTTTGAGGTAACAAGATGCAAGTTTCAGTAGAAACCACCCAAGGCCTTGGGCGCCGTCTCTCTATTACTGTACCCGCTGATGTCATCAGTCAGGCTGTTAAAAAAGAGTTGATCAACGCGGCGAAAAACGTGCGTATCGATGGCTTCCGTAAAGGCAAAGTGCCGATGAACATCGTTGAACGTCGTTACGGCGCTTCTGTTCGTCAGGACGTTCTGGGCGATCTGATGCAGCGCAACTTTGTTGACGCGATCATCAAAGAAAAAGTGAACCCGGCCGGTGCGCCAAACTACCAACCGGGCGAGTACAAAGAAGGTGAAGACTTCACTTTCGCCGTCGAGTTCGAAGTGTATCCGGAAGTTGAGCTGAAAGGCCTGGAAAACATCGAAGTTGAAAAACCGGTTGTTGACGTGAACGATGCCGACGTTGACGCGATGCTGGAAACCCTGCGCAAACAGCAGGCGACTTGGAAAGAAACCGATCGCGCCGTGGCTGCGGAAGACCGCGTAACCGTTGACTTCACCGGTTCTATCGACGGTGAAGAATTCGAAGGCGGCAAAGCATCCGACTTCGTTCTGGCAATGGGCCAGGGCCGCATGATCCCAGGTTTTGAAGAAGGCCTGGTTGGCCACAAAGCCGGCGAAGAATTCACCATCGACGTGAACTTCCCGGAAGATTACCATGCGGAAAACCTGAAAGGTAAAGCCGCCAAGTTTGCTATCGTTTTGAAGAAAGTCGAAGAACGTGAATTGCCGGAGCTGACCGAAGAGTTCATCAAACGTTTCGGCGTGGCTGACGGTTCACTCGACGGTCTGCGTGCCGAAGTGCGCAAAAACATGGAACGCGAACTGAAAGGCGCGGTGCGTAACCGCATCAAAACTCAGGCTATCGACGGCCTGATCGCCGCGAACGACATCGACGTACCGGCAGCGCTGGTCGACGGTGAAATCGACGTGCTGCGCCGCCAGGCTGCACAGCGTTTCGGCGGCAACGAACAACAAGCGCTGGAACTGCCACGCGAACTGTTCGAAGAGCAAGCCAAGCGCCGCGTAGTGGTTGGCCTGCTGCTGAGCGAAGTGATCAGCAGTCATGAGCTGAAAGCGGACGAAGATCGCGTTAAGGCGCTGATCGAAGAAATGGCCTCCGCTTACGAAGATCCGAGCGAAGTCATCGAGTTCTACAGCAAAAACAAAGAGCTGATGAACAACATGCGTAACGTTGCGCTGGAAGAGCAGGCGGTTGAAGCCCTGCTGGCCAAAGCGAAAGTGACTGAAAAAGCCACTACGTTCAGCGAACTGATGAACCAGACTCAGGCTTAATGCCGGTAGACGCGCCCGGCGGGTAACCGCCCAGCGCTGGAACAAAAAAGCCCGTAGCTTCGGTTACGGGCTTTTCTTTTTTGCCACCTTGCTGATTAATATCAGCTTAATTATGGCAATATGCACTATATTTACTCTGTAAAGGCGGCGTTACGCCAGAAGTTCAGAGGGCGGAGTGGCCGCTGCGCCACTTGGGGCTATTAGCCCGTCGGGCAATACGGTGAGCGGTGTTATTGACGAGTGGCCTTGAAATCGCGGCCAGGTTCCCCAATTAATGTTTACGCTCACAGCAAAGCTGTTTGCCGGATAACGCGCAATGACAACAACCGTCGGCCAGGCGTGGAGTATGTCGGATTCTTGGCGTAGTCATGGTGGCCGTTCTCAAGTAGAATCGGTCGGTAAGGGTGCCAAGGCAATTTCTATTAGGAGACGGTAATGTCATACAGTGGCGAACGAGATCAATTTGCACCTAGCATGGCTTTGGTGCCAATGGTGGTGGAACAGACTTCACGCGGGGAGCGTTCTTACGATATCTATTCCCGCCTGCTGAAAGAGCGCATCATTTTTCTGACCGGCCAGGTCGAAGACCACATGGCTAACCTGATTGTGGCGCAAATGCTGTTCCTGGAAGCGGAAAGCCCGGAAAAAGACATTTTCCTCTATATCAATTCCCCGGGTGGCGTGATTACCGCAGGCATGTCAATCTATGACACCATGCAGTTCATCAAGCCGGACGTCAGCACCATTTGTATGGGCCAGGCGTGCTCGATGGGGGCCTTCCTGCTGACGGCGGGGACAAAAGGTAAACGTTTCTGCCTGCCGAACTCCCGCGTGATGATTCACCAACCGTTGGGTGGGTTCCAGGGCCAGGCGACCGATATTGAAATTCACGCGCGGGAAATTCTGAAAGTGAAGGCGCGCATGAATGAACTGATGGCGCACCATTCCGGGCAGTCATTGGAACAGATCGAGCTTGATACCGAGCGAGATCGCTTTTTGTCTGCACAGGAGGCGGTAGAATACGGCCTGGTGGACAACGTGCTGACGCACCGTAGCTAACGTGGCTTAATCCAATGCGGGCCGATTGGCTACTATAATATTCAAAGCGGGTTTGGCCCGCTTTGTGTCAGCATCATCGGCGTTCTTGGTATAGGTTTGGGCGCACGGTTGCCGTAGTTTTCCTGCGGGACAAAGACTAAAGAAGAGGTTTGACTCATGACAGATAAGCGCAAAGACGGTTCGGGAAAGCTGCTGTACTGCTCTTTCTGCGGCAAAAGCCAGCATGAAGTGCGTAAGCTCATTGCTGGGCCGTCGGTGTATATCTGCGATGAATGTGTTGATCTGTGTAACGACATTATTCGCGAAGAGATAAAAGAAGTTGCCCCGCATCGCGAGCGCAGCGCACTGCCAACCCCGCATGAAATCCGTGCGCACCTGGATGATTATGTTATCGGCCAGGAGCCGGCGAAAAAAGTGCTGGCGGTTGCGGTATACAACCATTACAAACGCCTGCGCAACGGCGATACCAGCAACGGCATCGAGTTGGGCAAGAGCAATATTCTGCTGATCGGGCCGACGGGGAGCGGTAAAACGCTGCTGGCGGAAACGCTGGCGCGCTTCCTGGATGTGCCGTTCACCATGGCGGATGCCACCACGCTGACCGAAGCAGGCTATGTCGGCGAAGACGTGGAAAACATCATCCAGAAGCTGCTGCAGAAATGTGATTATGATGTGCAGAAGGCGCAGCGTGGCATCGTCTACATCGATGAAATCGACAAGATTTCCCGTAAATCAGACAACCCGTCCATCACCCGCGACGTATCGGGCGAAGGCGTGCAGCAGGCGCTGTTGAAACTGATCGAGGGCACTATCGCCGCGGTGCCGCCGCAGGGCGGGCGTAAGCATCCGCAGCAGGAATTCCTGCAGGTTGATACCTCCAAGATCCTGTTTATTTGCGGCGGGGCGTTTGCCGGCCTGGACAAAGTCATCGGCCAGCGTGTCAACACCGGTTCCGGCATTGGCTTCGGCGCCACGGTGAAAGGCGAGTCGGAGAAAGCCAGCGAAGGCGAACTGCTGCTGCAGGCCGAGCCGGAAGATTTGATCAAGTTTGGTCTGATCCCTGAGTTCATCGGCCGTTTGCCGGTGGTGGCGACGCTGAGCGAACTGAGCGAAGACGCGCTGATCCAGATCCTGAAAGAGCCGAAAAATGCGCTGACCAAGCAGTACCAGGCATTGTTCAACCTGGAAGGGGTCGAGCTGGAGTTCCGTGACGAGGCGCTCAACGCCATCGCCAAGAAAGCCATGGCGCGCAAGACCGGTGCGCGTGGCCTGCGTTCCATCGTTGAAGGCGCGCTGCTGGACACCATGTATGATCTGCCGTCGATGGATGGTGTGGACAAAGTGGTGATTGACGAATCGGTGATTGCCGGCCAGTCTAAACCGCTGCTGATTTACGGCAAGCCTGAAGCGCAGGCATCAGGCGAATAATTAACCAGCCAAACCAGAAAGTTATCAGCAAAATGGGGGATTTTATCCCCCATTTCCTTTTCCACACATTCTTGCCGTTGAATGTAAGAGATTCATCCCCATATACTCATTAACCAGATTTTGTGAAACGTGATACCCAATAGATTTCAACGTGCAGCATGGCGGCGGCTAAGCGCTCATTCCAACCGCTTGGTTCACTGGGCAACGGAGGCGTGAAGGTAGCCAACGCCGTGACAACTTGAAAGATGAAGGGTATAGATGCTTACGTCTCATGAGATTCCCCTCAAACCTGGCGGAAATTAAACTAAGAGAGAGCTCTATGAACCCTGAGCGTTCCGAACGCATTGAAATCCCCGTTCTGCCCTTGCGCGACGTGGTGGTTTATCCGCACATGGTGATCCCGTTATTTGTTGGCCGGGAAAAATCAATTCGGTGCCTCGAAGCGGCAATGGATCACGATAAGAAGATCATGCTGGTGGCACAGAAAGAGGCCTCAACGGATGAACCTGGCATTAACGATCTGTTTTCTGTCGGTACTGTAGCGTCGATCCTACAGATGCTGAAGCTGCCTGACGGCACGGTAAAAGTGTTGGTCGAAGGCTTGCAGCGCGCGCGTATCACGACGCTTTCCGACAGTGGCGAGCACTTTGCCGCCCAGGCGGAATACCTTGAATCTCCGGCCATTGATGAACGCGAGCAGGAAGTGCTGGTGCGCACGGCCATTAATCAGTTTGAAGGCTATATCAAACTGAACAAGAAAATCCCGCCGGAAGTGCTGACGTCGCTCAACAGTATTGACGACGCCGCGCGCCTGGCCGACACCATTGCCGCGCATATGCCGCTGAAGCTCAGCGACAAGCAGTCGGTATTGGAAATGTCCGACATTACCGAACGCCTTGAATACCTGATGGCGATGATGGAGTCGGAAATCGATCTGCTGCAGGTTGAAAAACGCATCCGCAATCGCGTTAAAAAGCAGATGGAAAAAAGCCAGCGTGAGTACTATCTGAATGAGCAGATGAAGGCCATTCAGAAAGAGCTGGGCGAGATGGACGACGCGCCGGATGAGTATGAGGCGCTGAAGCGTAAGATCGAAGCGGCGAAAATGCCGAAAGACGCGCGTGAAAAAACCGAAGCGGAACTGCAGAAGCTGAAAATGATGTCGCCGATGTCGGCGGAAGCCACTGTGGTGCGCGGCTACATCGATTGGATGCTACAGGTGCCGTGGAATGCGCGCAGCAAGGTGAAAAAGGACCTGGTCAAGGCCCAGGAAGTGCTCGATACCGATCACTATGGCCTGGAGCGCGTTAAAGACCGTATCCTGGAATACCTGGCGGTGCAGAGCCGTGTCAGCAAAATCAAAGGGCCGATTCTGTGCCTGGTTGGGCCTCCGGGCGTGGGTAAAACCTCGCTGGGCCAGTCGATCGCCAAGGCGACCGGCCGCAAATACGTGCGTATGGCCTTGGGCGGCGTGCGTGATGAGGCAGAGATCCGTGGCCACCGCCGGACTTACATCGGTTCCATGCCGGGTAAGCTGATCCAGAAAATGGCGAAGGTTGGGGTGAAAAACCCACTGTTCCTGCTCGATGAAATCGACAAAATGTCGTCCGATATGCGTGGCGATCCGGCTTCCGCGCTGTTGGAAGTGTTGGATCCGGAACAGAACGTGGCGTTCAACGATCACTACCTGGAAGTGGATTACGATCTGTCCGACGTTATGTTCGTCGCCACCTCGAACTCGATGAACATTCCGGCGCCGCTGCTGGACCGTATGGAAGTGATCCGTCTTTCCGGTTATACCGAAGACGAAAAGCTGAATATCGCCAAGCAGCACCTGTTGCCGAAGCAGATCGAACGTAATGCGTTGAAAAAGGGCGAGCTGACCGTCGACGACAGCGCGATCATCGGCATCATCCGCTATTACACCCGTGAAGCCGGGGTGCGTAGCCTGGAACGTGAAATTTCCAAGCTGTGCCGTAAGGCGGTAAAAGCGCTGTTGATGGATAAGTCGCTCAAGCACATCGAAATCAACGGCGACAACCTGAAAGACTACCTGGGCGTGCAGCGCGTCGATTATGGCCGTGCGGACACTGAAAACCGCGTGGGCCAGGTCACGGGGCTGGCGTGGACGGAAGTGGGCGGCGATCTGCTGACCATCGAAACCGCTTGTGTGCCGGGCAAGGGTAAGCTGACCTACACCGGTTCCTTGGGCGAGGTGATGCAGGAGTCGATTCAGGCGGCGTTGACCGTGGTGCGCGCGCGCGCCGACAAACTGGGCATCAACGCAGATTTCTACGAGAAGCGTGATATCCACGTGCACGTGCCGGAAGGCGCGACGCCGAAAGACGGCCCGAGCGCCGGTATCGCCATGTGTACCGCGCTGGTCTCCTGTTTGACCGGCAACCCGGTGCGCGCCGATGTGGCGATGACCGGTGAGATCACGCTGCGTGGCCAGGTATTGCCGATCGGCGGTTTGAAGGAAAAACTGCTGGCGGCACACCGTGGCGGTATCAAAACCGTGCTGATTCCTTACGAGAACAAGCGCGATCTGGAAGAGATTCCGGATAACGTCATTGCCGATCTGGAGATCCATCCGGTTCAGAAAATCGACGAAGTTTTGAACATCGCGTTGCAAAATCCGGCCTTCGGCGCCCAGCCGGTAGCGGTAAAATAGTGATGGATCGCAAAAACCATCGATAAATCTTGCGCTGGTAAGCTATTTCGGACTTGCCAGCGTTTTTTTGTACCGCTAACTTAGGGGGCTGTCAGGCCACGTTATGCCACGCTGTGGCAGGTTATCCGGGCCTGACAGGTTTGAATAACAGCTGCGCTGTCGCAACCGTAGGGATTTTTCGGTGCGACGATAGAATTCTAGAGGGGATGGTAGAGTGAATAAGTCACAACTGATCGACAAAATTGCCGCAGATGCTGATATTTCGAAAGCGGCAGCTGGGCGTGCTTTAGATGCAATCATTGCATCCGTTACGGAATCCTTGAAGGAAGGGGATGACGTGGCTCTGGTAGGTTTCGGTTCATTTACCGTGCGTGAGCGTTCAGCCCGCACTGGCCGCAACCCACAAACCGGTAAAGAGATCAAAATCGCTGCGGCCAAAGTTCCGGCTTTCCGCGCAGGTAAAGCGTTGAAAGACGCCGTAAACTGATCGCCGCATCTACCGGTCGCGTCAGCGATTTCTTGACAAACAATCACCTGACGCAACGGAGTTGGTAAGGTAAGATATAAGGCGCATCGAAACGGTGCGCTTTTTTTATTTTTGTTGCAGGGAACGCGCCTGCGCAAGGGCTTTTAATCCACATCACAGCGGAGTGTTGTCACACTATGATGGACAATTTACGCGCGGCAGCTAATCACGTCGTGCTCAAAATCATTCTGGCCTTGATTATCGTGTCATTTGTTTTGACCGGCGTGGGCAACTACCTGATCGGTGGTTCCGGCGATTATGCAGCGAAAGTCAATGGTCAGGTGATCGAACGTGCTCAACTGGAGCAGGCTTTCCAGAGTGAACGCAGCCGCATGCAGCAGCAGTTGGGTGACCAGTTCTCTGCGCTGGCGGGTAACGAAGGCTACATGCAACAGATGCGTCGCCAGGTGCTGTCACAGTTGATTGACAACATGCTGTTGGATCAATACGCCAAAAAATTGGGCCTGAGCATCAGCGACGATCAGGTCAAGGACGCTATCCGTAAGGCCCCTTATTTCCAGACCAACGGCCAGTTCGATAATGCAAAATATCTCGATTTGATTAACCGGATGGGCTACAGCGCGGAAAACTTCGCGCAGTACATGCGCCAGCAACTGGTTAATCAGCAGGTCATTCAGGGCGTGGCGAATTCCGGCTTTATACTGCCTGCCGAATCCCAGGCCATGGCTGAGTTGGTGCTGCAGGAGCGCGACGTGCGGCTGGCAACGCTGGATCTGCAAGCGTTAATCGCCAAACAAACGGCCAGCGATGATGAACTGAGCGCCTACTACGATCAGCACAAGAACAGCTTTATCGCGCCTGAGCAGGTGAAAGTCAGCTATATCCCGATGGATGCAGCGGCAATGCAGGATAAACAGACCGTAACCGATGCGGAAATCGCCGCCTACTACGATCAGCATAAGAGCAGCTATGGCCAGCCTGAGCGCAAAAACTACAGCGTCATTCAGGTGAAAACCGAAGACGAAGCAAAAGCGCTCCTGGAGCAGCTGAAGGGCGGCGCTGATTTTGCCGCGCTGGCGAAAGAGAAATCCACCGACATCATCTCCAGCCGCAACGGCGGCGAATTGGGTTGGTTGGAGCCGGAAACCACGGCGGATGAGCTTAAGCAGGCTAACCTGACGGAGAAAGGGCAGCTTTCGGGCGTGGTGGCCTCTTCCGTTGGCTACCTGATTGTACGCCTCAATGATATTCAGCCGGAGCAGATCAAGCCGTTGAGCGAAGTGCGTGACGCCATCGCACAACAGGTGAAGCAGGAAAAAGCGGTGGATGCCTACTACGCGCTGCAGCAGAAGGTCAGCGAAGCGGCCACCAGCGATAATGAATCCCTGGCCTCCGCGGAAGAAGCCGCTGGGGAAAAAGCAGTTGAAACCGGCTGGTTCACGCGCGACAACGTGCCGGCGGCGTTGAACTTCAAACAGCTGACCCAGGCGATTTTCGACGGTTCGCTGATCGGTGAAAACGGCGCGCCAGGCAGCAATTCCGATGTGATTAACGTTGAAGGTGATCGCGCATTTGTGGTCCGCGTTACCGGCCACAAGCCTGAAGGGATTGAGCCGTTCGATAACGTGAAGGACAAGGTCGCCGAACTGGTAAAACGCAGCAAAGCGGAGCAGGAAGCCAAACTGCAGGGTGAAAAACTGCTGGTTGAACTGAAGCAAGGCAAAGGCGATGAGGCAATGAAAGCCGCCGGCCTGAGCTTCGGCAGTGTGCAGAAGATGGCGCGTGCGCCGGAAGACAGCCCGCTGGTGGAAAGCGTGTTCGCTCTGCCGCACCCGCAAGAGGGCAAACCGGTTTATGGTATGTCGCAGGATCGCCAGGACAATGTGGTGCTGATTGCACTGGATGCGGTGAAACCGGGCGCCCTGCCAGAAAACGAAATGAAAACCTTTGCTGAGAAAATGCAAGAAAGTGCCACCGGCGTGACCTTTGACTCGCTGCTGGCTAACTTGCGCACCGAAGCCAAGATTAAGATGGGTTCTGCGGAGCAATCGCCGCAATAATTCCCGCATTTCTTTGCAACGCAATGTAATAACCAAAGGCCGCTTTCGCGGTCTTTTCCACATCTGGCGTCTGCCTCTTGTTGCCCATCCGCCGCTGCGGCAAGGTAGCCATGCTGTTAAACACAAGGAGGATACAGCATGCAACCGAGTGAAAGAAAAGCGGCACACCGCCCGCGTATTAGCCTGAAGGCCCTGTTTGCCGCCCTGCTGCTTAGCGTGTTCAGCGTGCCGGCCAGCGCGCAGGATAACGCGCCGGATCGGCCAGCGGCGCAACATGAGGCGGCGGTCGGCGCTGCAGAAGAGGGGGCTCTGGTGAGTATCAATACGGCGGGCGCCGAGCAATTTGCCAGCGTGCTGAAGGGGGTTGGGCTGAAAAAAGCCGAAACCATTGTGCGCTACCGTGAACAGAACGGCCCATTTACGGCGATAGAACAATTACAGGAGGTGCCAGGGATCGGCCCGGCGTTATTTGAGCGCAACCGTGCCCGTTTGAAACTGTGATCGCGATCGCGGCTGTATGGCAAGCTGCCTTGGCAGCCG
This sequence comes from Gibbsiella greigii, assembly GCF_039540155.1. Lineage (NCBI taxonomy): Bacteria > Pseudomonadati > Pseudomonadota > Gammaproteobacteria > Enterobacterales > Yersiniaceae > Gibbsiella > Gibbsiella greigii. The sequence continues at coordinate 160,729 of NZ_BAABEM010000052.1, read as the reverse complement.
CGTTCTTTTGCTACATTTTACAGGTCGTACCTGTTTCGTTCTGCCGGTGCCGCCAGGCGGCGCCCAATTGCCTTATCCTCAACTGGAGTGGCTTCTGGCTATGCAAACCTCTATCAAAGTTCGCGGGTATCATCTTGATGTCTATCAGCACGTGAATAACGCACGCTATCTGGAGTTCCTGGAAGAAGCACGCTGGGCGTGGCTGGATGAACTGGCGGCGTTTCAGTGGCTGGCGGCCAACAACGTTGCTTTTATTGTGGTGAACATCAATATCAACTATCGCAAACCGGCGCTATTGGGCGATACCCTGCTGATCGATAGCCAGCTTGAGCAACTGAACGGTAAAAGCGGGGTGTTGAGCCAATGCATCACCCGGCCGCCGGAAGGGGAGCGGGTGGCGGATGCGCTGTTGACCTTTGTGTGTGGATCTGCGCACCCAGCGGGCGTTACCCATAGAAGGGGAACTGCGCGAGCACCTGTTGGCGCTCACGCAGAAAAGCACCCGGGCGTAGCGCCCATGGTGCCGGTTCTGTTGGCTCAGGCCAGCCCGGTTTTTTGCTTCAGGCTCGCCAGCACGGCCGTCTGGTTTTCCTGATATTGTTTTAGCCCATTGGCGCGCAGGTTACAGGCGGCGCATTCGCCACAGCCATCGCCCTGAATGCCGTTATAACAGGTCAGAGTTTCCTGGCGCACGAGCGCCAACTGGTGGTAATAATCGGCCAGCGCCCAGGTTTCCGCTTTGTTCAGCCACATCAGCGGCGTTTCAAAACGAATATCGCGCGCAATACCCAGCACCACGGCGTGGTTGAGCGCCTTAACGAACGCGTCACGGCAGTCGGGGTAGCCGGAAAAATCAGTTTCGCATACGCCGGTGATCACCGCTTCGGCTTCAACCTGGTATGCGTAAATGGCCGCCAGCGTCAGGAACAGGATATTACGGCCCGGCACAAAGGTGCTCGGCAGCGCATCGGGTTGCTCGCTACCGTAGGCCGGCACGGGAATATTGTCGCGGGTCAGGCTGCTGATAGCCAACTCATTGAGCAGGTTCACGTCCAGCACTTTGTGCGCCTTGGCGCCCAGTTGGTGGGCGAGCTGCTGAGCAACTTCGATCTCGGCTCGGTGGCGCTGGCCGTAATCGAAGGTGATGCAGTGAACCTCATCATAGTGTTGTAGTGCCTGGATTAAGCAAGTCGTGGAGTCTTGTCCACCGCTGAAAACGACGACAGCACGTTTCATTCAGTTAACCTTATTTGGTTGGGCCCCTCCCGATGCACATTCGGGCGGCCGGGTTAGAAAATGGCGGCTGTTATGGTAGCAGATGTGCCCTTGCCCTGCATGCCTGGCTGCTCCTGCTGCTATGTGCCCGGCGGTGGCAGCCACGCCTGGCTGAAGTCAAACCAGCCGTAGGCGGTCAGCGTGACGCCGTGAATATGCGGCGGGGCGTTCACTTGGTACTGGTAGTTGAAAAGCGGCGTGATGATAGCCGTTGCCATCAGGTGCTGAAAGTAGGCCTGTAACTGGTGAAAACGCGCTGTTGGCTCGGGCTGCTGCTGAATGCGGCGCAATGTTTGCCGTTGGTGGCGCCAGCGTGCCGCGGGCAGGATGCTGCGCCAGAGCACATCCTGCTGCAGCCAGCTTTCCAGCGATGCTTCCGGCACTTCGCCGATAAGCCGATCGGCCAGCAGTAGATCGGCCTGTGCCACCTGTTCTTCGCTTTGCCAGCGCTTGCCGGTGAAGTAGTGGATCTCAAGGGTGCAGCCGTGCTGGGCCAATAGGCGCTGGAGAGCCAGAGTGACCCCCTCCAGTTCCATCGGCGGGCGGTAAAGCAGCACCAGCCTGCGCGGCAACGCGACCGTTTCATCCGCAATGTGCCGTGGGATTTGCCAACCGGGCAGCATTTCCTGGCAAGGAGTAATCACCCCGTTGGGAATGGGCAGGTTATTAAGCAGGCCGGATTGCTGGATTAGCATCAGCAGTTTTTTGCCCTGGGCTTCGCTCAGGGTAGCGCGCTGCAGGTTGAGCGCCAGGTAACACCAGCCAGGGCTCAGGCTGCGCTGCACCGGGCGGGCCTGCGCCTGATCCTCCTGCTGGCCAATGGTGATCCTTACCGGGTAATGGCAATTGGCGCCGCCGGGTTGCTCGGGGGTGATCCAGTATTCGATGCGTTCCAGATACGGGTGTTGCAAATGATAGAACGGGTGCTGCTCCAGCCGTATCAGATGCGGTTCATTCAGGGCCAGTTTGAATGGCCCTGCGCCCAGCGTCGGGTCTTGCGGGTGGGGGATCAGGCAGGGATATTCCGCCAGGCGGTGCGCCAACCAGTAGTCCGGCGTGTGTAAATCAAACTGCAGGCACAGCGCGTGGGGCAGGGTAATCGCCGCCACGCTGTGCAAATTGGCCCGGCTGCGTGGGTGATGGCGCAGTTTTTCCAGCGTTTGCAGCAGTTGTTGGCCTGTCAGATTCTCGCCGTTATGCCAGCGCAACTGGCTGCGCAAGAAAAAACGCCAGCGCAGGCCATCGCGATCGATTTGCCAATGGTGCGCCAGATCCGGCACCGGTTCGGGGTTGCCGGTAGTAAACCGCGTTAAGCCGGCAAACAGTGTCGAGACCAAGTGTTGTTCCGCGCGGCCGGTCAGGGTGAGCGGATCAAGCGCTTCCAGCCTGCGATAATAGGGGATGCGCAGCGTTGGGCTGCCCGCCTGCCACTGCCCACCAAGATAGGGGCTGAGCAAATCCTGCAGGTGTTGCGGCGCCAACTGCGCCATCATCAGGGCGCCCTGGTGGTCGCCGGTTTGCAGCAGCCGTTGCAAGTGGCCGGCGCGTAGCTCATCTGGGGTTTTCAGGCACTGTAGCTGCGCACGTTTGCCGCGCCCGGCCTGGGCCTGCCAGCTAAGCCAGCCTTGCGCTTGCAACTGTTGCACCAGGGTTCGGGCATGGCGTTCACTGCAATAAAGTATCGCCGCCACGTTGCTGACGGTCACGCTGGCCGGGGTGGTGCCGAATTGTTGAAACAGGCGTTGATATTGGCAGAGACGGTGCACCAGGCGCATAGTGAAATCCGGAAGGCTTTTGGAAAATTGTTCACTATTACTTCCGCAAATACCATCTCATACTGCAGTGATTGTAATCCTGCTCACACTTCTTAAGAGATGGCTCTATGTATCGTTTAACGGCTTTTGATATGGATGGCACTTTGCTGACGCCGGCGCACCGCGTGGGGGCTGAAACCCTGGCCGTGTTGAACCGGTTGATCGAACGTGGCGTTGTTCTGGCCTTCGCTACCGGGCGGCACTATCTGGATGCGCGTTCGATCATGGTGCAGCTTGGCCTGAAGGGGTATTTGATAACCGGTAACGGCACGCGGGTATATGACAGCGACGGCTGGCAGTTGCATGCAACCGATCTGGCCGCCGATGTGGCGGAAGAACTGCTGCATAGCGACTGGGGAAGCCAAACCAGTATGCACGTATTCCGTGACGAAGGCTGGTTAACCGGCCATGCGGTGCCCGGGATGCTGGAAGCGCACCATTTGAGCGGTTTTTGCTATCAGTTGGTGGATTTGCGCCGTCTACCGGCTTTCGGCAACAGTAAGGTTTGCTTCTGCGGGCCGCATGAGGCGTTAATTTCGCTGCAGGGCCGGCTGTTACAGCATTTTGGCGCCAGGATTGACGTCTGTTTTTCGGCTTATGATTGCCTGGATGTGTTGCCGCACGGCTGCAACAAAGGCACGGCCCTGGCGCGCCTGACGGAGCACCTTGGGCTGCGGCTGGCAGACTGCATGGCGTTTGGCGATGCCATGAATGACAAAGAGATGCTGGCCGCGGTCGGCTGCGGCCTAGTGATGGGGAATGCATTGCCACAGCTCAAGGCGCAGCTGCCGCAGCTACAGGTTATCGGCCACTGTGAACATCAGGCGGTCGCCCATTATTTGCAGCATTGGCTGAGCGCATCTGGCTCCCCTTATACCCCCGTATGACGGAGCCCATTCCGGCCAGCCGGGTTCGCTCGCCCGGCTTTTTTATCTCAACTTATTAAGCTGTTAAGTTAAGTGATTACAGCGCTCGGAGCTGTGTCAGATAAGGCTCTACGTCCCCGATGTGGCTATTGACCCACTGCGGATTATAGTAGGTGTCCAGATAACGCTCCCCGCTGTCGCATAGCAGGGTGACGATCGCCCCCTGTTCGCCACGGGAACGCATTTGCTGCGCTAACTGCAATGCCCCCCAAACGTTGGTGCCGGTAGAGCCGCCGGCCTTGCGCCCCAGCACCTCGGCTAGCCAGTAAAGCGTCGCAATGCTGGCGGCATCCGGCACCCGCAGCATGTCATCGATTACTGAGGGGATGAACGACGGTTCCGCCCGCGGGCGGCCGATACCTTCAATCCGGCTGCCGCAGTTGGCGGTCAGGGAACGATCGCCACGATGGTAACAGTCATAAAATACCGAGTTTTCCGGATCCACAATGGTGAGCCGGGTACCATGCCCCTTATAGCGAATATAGCGCCCCAGCGTGGCGGAGGTGCCGCCGGTGCCTGCGCTCATGACAATGTGTTTGGGCACCGGGAAAGGTTCGTGCGCCATTTGGCGGAAAATACTGTCGGCGATATTGTTGTTTCCGCGCCAGTCGGTGGCTCGCTCTGCGTAGGTGAATTGATCCATGTAATGGCCATTGAGCGTTTTGGCCAATTCTTCCGAGGCGGCATAAATTTGTGCGGAATTATCGACAAAATGGCAGCGCCCGCCATAGAACGCGATCTGTTCCACTTTACGGCGCGCGGTGGACGAGGGCATCACGGCGATAAACGGCAAGCCGATCAGCCGGGCGAAATAGGCTTCGGATACTGCGGTACTGCCGGAGGAAGCCTCGATAATTGTGGTGTTTTCCGTGATCCAGCCGTTGCACAGGCTATAAAGGAACAGCGAACGTGCTAACCGGTGTTTCAGGCTGCCGGTGGGGTGCGTGCTTTCATCCTTGAGGTACAGGTAAATGCCGGGGAAGTTCGGCAGGTTCAGGCGGATCAGGTGTGTATCGGCTGAGCGTTGGAAATCCGCTTCTATTTCGCCGATCGCATATTTTACCCACGCGTTTGTCATCATCAGGCCTCAGAATAGGGGAGATTATGTGGGCTAGCATAGCGTTTCCATCAGGGAAAAAAGTTGCCATTTAGCCTACGTATTTGGCTAAATGGAGAAAATTTTTCTCCGGAGTGACGTTATGTTGGATAAAACAGACCGTAAGTTGTTAAACCTGCTGCAACAGGATTGCACTCAGCCGCTGCAAGCGCTGGCCGATGCGGTGCACCTGACGTCGACCCCCTGCTGGAAACGGTTAAAGCGCTTGGAAGATGAGGGATACATCCGCAAGCGTGTGGCGCTGCTGGACAGCGACAAACTGGGCCTTGGGCTAACGGCGTTTGTTTTGATTAAAACTCAGCAGCACAGCAGTGACTGGTATCAGGCGTTTGTGCAGTTCACCCGACAGATGCCCGAAGTCCTGGCGTTTTATCGCATGGCCGGGGAATACGATTATCTGATGCAGGTGGAAGTGGCCGATATGAAGAGCTACGACAATTTTTACAAGCGCCTGGTGAATGGCGTGCCGGGGTTGATTGATGTGACTTCAAGCTTTGCTATGGAAAAAATCAAATACACTACCGCACTGCCGTTGTCGGAGTGAAAAGTTCAACAAACAGGCCGGTTAACAATGGTATTCTACTGCGCTAAAACATTGGGGCTTCTACGCGCTGCGGCGAGATGGGCAGGTAACCCTCGGCAAGATGTCAGATGTACCGCGGCCGGGCGCCGTTCACCGAATTAAAGGAACTAACCTATTATTTTCTGGAATAAAACTGCGTGAGATTATTTGCTCAAATCGGCTGGTACTTCCGCCGTGAATGGCACCGCTACCTGGGGGCAGTGGCGCTACTGATCATCATCGCTATGCTGCAACTGCTGCCGCCCAAACTGGTGGGCATCATCGTCGATGGCATTACGCAAAAGCAGATGTCCACCGGCATGCTGATGGCATGGCTGGGGCTAATGTTAGGCACAGCGATTGTGGTTTACCTGCTGCGTTATGTATGGCGGGTGCTGTTGTTCGGCGCAGCTTATCAACTGGCGGTTGAACTGCGCGAGCGCCTTTATCAACAGCTTAGCCGCCAGAATCCTTCTTTCTACCTGCGCCACCGCACCGGAGATCTGATGGCGCGCGCCACCAATGATGTGGATCGCGTGGTTTTTGCCGCCGGTGAGGGCGTGTTGACGCTGGTGGATTCGCTGGTCATGGGGCTGGCGGTGTTGGTGGTGATGAGTACGCAAATCAGCTGGCAACTGACCCTGCTGGCGCTGATCCCTATGCCGGTGATGGCGATTATCATCAAATATTATGGTGATCAACTGCACCAGCGCTTTAAATCCGCCCAAGCGGCGTTCTCCAGCCTGAACGATCAGGCGCAGGAGAGCATGACCAGTATCCGCATGATCAAAGCATTCGGCCTGGAGGATCGCCAGTCGAGCCAGTTTGCCGAAGTGGCGGCGCAAACCGGCGCCAAGAACATGCAGGTGGCGCGGATAGACGCCAGGTTCGATCCCACCATTTACAGCGCCATCGGCGCGGCCAATCTGCTGGCGGTGGGCGGCGGTAGCTGGATGGTGGTGCAGGGTATGCTGACACTGGGCCAGTTGACCAGCTTTGTGATGTATCTTGGCCTGATGATTTGGCCGATGTTGGCTCTGGCCTGGATGTTCAATATCGTCGAGCGCGGTAGCGCTGCCTATAGCCGAATTCGCAGCCTGTTGGACGATGCGCCGGTGGTCAAGGACGGCGAACAGGCGCTGCCCGCTGGGCGCGGCGTTCTGGCGGTGGACATCCGTGCCTTCCACTATCCGCAAAATTCGCGCCCGGCGCTGCATGATGTGGCGCTGAATCTGGCGCCCGGGCAAATGTTGGGGCTGTGCGGCCCCACCGGATCGGGGAAAACCACCTTGCTGGCGTTGATCCAGCGCCAGTTTGATATCGATGACGGCCAGATCTGCTACAACGGCCTGCCGCTGACGCAGCTTAAATTGGATGCATGGCGCTCTCGCCTGTCGGTAGTGAGCCAAACGCCGTTCCTGTTTTCTGACAGCGTGGCGAACAATATCGCTCTGGGTAAGCCGGGGGCCTCGCAGCAGGAAATCGAACAGGCGGCGCGCCTGGCCAGAGTGCATGACGATATCCTGCGCCTGCCGCAGGGGTATGAAACCGAAGTGGGCGAGCGCGGGGTGATGCTTTCCGGCGGGCAAAAGCAGCGTATTTCAATTGCCCGCGCGCTGCTGCTGGACGCTGAAATTTTAATTCTGGATGATGCGCTTTCCGCCGTTGATGGCCGCACTGAGCACCAGATCCTGCACAATTTGCGCAGTTGGGGGAAAAACCGTACGGTCATCATCAGTGCTCACCGCCTCTCGGCGCTGACGGAAGCCAGCGAGATCCTAGTGATGCAGCATGGCACGGTGGTACAGCGCGATGTGCATAGCGAGTTGGCGGCCCAGCCCGGCTGGTATCGCGATATGTACCGTTACCAGCAGTTGGAAGCGGCGCTGGATGATGTTGCCGACATCGTGGAAGAAAAGGTAGCGAATGAATAATGTGCAAAAGCAGTGGCCGACGCTGAAACGGCTGCTGTCCTACGGAGCGCCATACCGTAAAATGCTGGGGCTGGCGGTGGTGATGCTATGGATTGCCGCGGCGGCTGAAGTCGCCGGGCCGATCCTGGTCAGCTATTTTATTGATAGCTATGTATCCAAAGGAAATCTGCCGGTGATGATCACCGCCGGGCTGGCGGTGGCTTATGTGTTGCTGGAGCTGCTGGCGGCGGCGTTGCACTACTTTCAGGCCATATTGTTCAACCGGGCGGCGGTCGGCGTGGTGCAGCGTTTGCGTACCGAAGTGATGGACGCGGCCTTGCGCCAGCCGCTGAGCGCCTTTGATACCCAGCCGGTGGGGCAGTTGATCTCGCGCGTGACTAATGACACTGAAGTCATCAAGGATCTGTATGTCACGGTCGTCTCCACCGTGCTGAAAAGCGCGGCGTTGATCGGCGCGATGTTGGTAGCGATGTTTGGCCTTAACTGGCGGATGGCGCTGGTGGCGATCTGCATTTTCCCGGCGGTGATCGTAGTGATGTGGGTATACCAATACTACAGCACACCGATTGTCCGCCGGGTGCGCCACTATCTGGCTGATATCAACAATGGCTTCAACGAAGTGATTAACGGCATGAGCGTTATCCAGCAGTTTCGTCAACAAGCTCGCTTCAGTGAGAAAATGAACAACGCCAGCCGCGCGCATTATTTCGCGCGTATGCAGACATTGCGCCTTGACGGCTTTCTGCTACGGCCGCTGCTCAGCCTGTTTTCCGCCATGGTGCTTTGCGGCCTGCTGATGCTGTTCAGCCTGGGGGGGCAAGGCACGATCGGCGTGGGGGTGCTGTATGCCTTTATCAGTTACCTTGGGCGCTTGAACGAGCCGTTGATCGCGCTGACGTCGCAACAATCCATGCTGCAGCAGGCGGTGGTTGCCGGTGAACGCATCTTTGAATTGATGGATCGCCGCCAGCAGAGCTATGGCGCTGACGATCGGCCGTTGGCCAGCGGCAGTATCGAAGTCGCCAACGTCAGCTTTGCCTACCGTCACGATAAGCCGGTTTTGCAGCATATCTCGCTGCGGGTACCTTCCCGCGGCTTTGTGGCGCTGGTGGGCCACACCGGCAGTGGTAAAAGCACGCTGGCGAATTTGCTGATGGGCTACTATCCGGTCAATGAGGGCGAGGTGCGGCTGGATGGCCGGCCGTTGCCCAGCCTGTCGCACCGGGCGCTGCGCCAAAGCGTGGCCATGGTGCAGCAGGATCCGGTAGTAATCGCTGATTCTGTGCTGGCCAACGTCACGCTGGGGCGCGATATCAGCGAGGCGGCGGTCTGGCAGGCGCTGGAAACCGTGCAACTGGCCGAGTTGGTGCGCGGTTTTCCACAGGGCATCCATACTTGCCTGGGGGAGCAGGGGAATAACCTGTCGGTCGGGCAGAAGCAGTTGTTGGCTATGGCGCGTGTTCTGGTGCAGGCGCCGCAGATCCTGATCCTCGACGAAGCCACCGCCAATATTGATTCCGGCACGGAGCAGACGATTCAGCGCGCCCTGGGCCTGATTCGCGAACAGACGACGCTGGTCGTGATTGCTCACCGCCTATCGACCATTGTGGATGCGGATGCCATTCTGGTATTGCACCACGGCCACGCAGTTGAGCAGGGGACGCACCAGCAACTGCTGGCGCAACGAGGCCGCTACTATCAGATGTATCAATTGCAATTGGTGGGGGATGAATTGGCCGCCGCCATGCAGGAAGGCTCCCCGCCTGCATAGCGGCTTATGCCGTATTGGCCCGTCGTCACTTCCGGTTCGCACCTGTCAGCGCGATTTCCTCTCCTGCCGGAGAGGAAATCAATGCCGCGCCTGGCCGCGCGGCGCCCCGTAAAAATGCCCACGCACCACGATCAAGCATTCTCCTCCTTAAACGCCCCGGCATGCGCTTTTTTGGCACACTATGCACTATTGTGGTGCGCATTAGTGGATCTTTGCAGGCAGCGGCCAACAGCGCACACGCCCTGTAGTGCCTTTGGCTGCGTCTCCAACGGTTAATTCGCTGAAATTCTGCGCAAAATTATTTGTGGCATAACCTTTGCTTTAATACCCCCGTACAAGGGTGAGTTTGAGCTTAATTCGTGGAGGGGGCAATATGAAGCTGGTTACCGTGGTGATAAAGCCATTCAAACTGGAGGACGTGCGTGAAGCCCTATCCTCTGTGGGTATTCAAGGGCTGACCGTAACCGAAGTGAAAGGGTTTGGTCGCCAGAAGGGGCATGCTGAGCTTTATCGTGGAGCCGAATACAGCGTCAACTTCTTACCTAAAGTTAAAATTGATATCGCAATCGCCGACGATCAGTTGGATGAAGTTATTGATGTTATTAGTAAGGCGGCCTACACCGGTAAGATTGGTGACGGCAAAATTTTCGTTGCCGAATTGCAACGTGTTATTCGTATTCGCACAGGCGAAACAGACGAAGCAGCTCTGTAAATCACAGGCTCAGTTAAGTAAATGGGGATGGATTGATAATGAAAAAACTTTTATCCATGTTGGGCCTGGGTACGCTGACTATGGCTCCTTCTTTGGCCATGGCGGCTCCGGCAGTGGCAGATACTGGTGATAACGCGTTTATGATGATTTGCACCGCTTTGGTGCTGTTCATGACTATGCCTGGCATTGCGCTGTTCTACGGCGGTTTGCTGCGTTCTAAAAACATATTGTCTATGCTGACTCAGGTCGCCGTGACATTTGCGATGATCTGTGTGCTCTGGGTACTGTATGGCTACAGCCTGGCGTTCAGCGAAGGCAATGCGTTCTTCGGCGGCTTTCAAACGGCGCTGCTGAAAGGTATCGGGGTGGAAAGCCTGACCGGCACCTTTAGCCAAATGGTTCACGTTGCGTTCCAATGCTCCTTTGCGTGCATTACCGTGGCGCTGGTGATTGGTGCGTTTGCTGAACGTATCCGTTTCTCCGCGGTGCTGATTTTCGCTGCGATCTGGTTCACCATTTCCTATCTGCCGATCGCCCACATGGTGTGGGGCGGTGGTTACCTGGCTGCAGACGGCGCGCTGGACTTTGCCGGCGGCACCGTGGTGCACATCAATGCGGCAAGTGCTGGCCTGATTGGCGCTTACCTGTTGGGTAAACGTGCCGGGTTTGGTAAGGAAGCGTTCAAACCGCATAACCTGCCAATGGTATTCACCGGTGCAACTATCCTGTACATCGGTTGGTTCGGCTTTAACGCCGGTTCTGCCAGCGCCGCGAACGGTATTGCCGCTCTGGCGTTCCTGAACACGGTTATCGCAACCGCTGGGGCAATCTTGTCCTGGACCTTTGCGGAATGGGTTCTGCGTGGTAAGCCTTCACTGCTGGGCGCAAGCTCCGGTTGTATCGCTGGCCTGGTTGCGATTACGCCGGCGGCGGGTACCGTGGGTGTTGGCGGTGCGTTGATTATCGGCCTGGTGGGCGGCATTGCCGGCCTGTGGGGTGTGGTAACGCTGAAGAAATGGCTGAAAGTGGATGATACCTGCGACGTGTTTGGTGTGCACGGCGTGTGCGGTATCGTTGGCTGCATCCTGACCGGCGTGTTTACCGCTTCTTCTCTGGGCGGCACCGGCTACGCAGAAGGCGTGACCATGGGCCATCAGGTGTGGGTGCAGCTGGTTAGCGTAGTGATTACCTTGGTATGGTCAAGCGTGGCCGCGTTCATCGCCTTCAAGGTTGCGGGTGCTATCGTTGGCCTGCGTGTACCGGAAGATCAGGAACGCGAAGGCTTGGATCTCAACAGCCATGGTGAGAGCGCCTACAACGAATAAACATTGAAGATGGGCAGTGCGCTGAATATTTAATAAAAAAATATAACGATAAAAAAGGGCGATGGTGACATCGCCCTTTTGCTTTTTTATTCTCCTGAATGGCGGCGGATAACGCCCTCCTGCACCGTACTGGCGACCAAAATGCCGTCGCGGGTATAGAACTGGCCGCGCACAAAGCCGCGCGCGCCGGAGGCCGAAGGGCTTTCTACCGCATACAACAGCCAGTCATCCAGCCGGAAAGGGCGATGGAACCACATCGAGTGATCGATGGTGGCAACCTGCATGCCGGGTTCAAGGAAGCCATGCCCGTGGGGTTGGAGCGCGGTCGGCAAAAAGTTGAAGTCAGACGCATAGCCCAGCAGGTACTGGTGGGTGCGCAGATCGTCCGGCATGCTGCCGTTGGCGCGGAACCAAACGTAGCGGTGAGGTTCTTCCACGCTGCCCTGCAGCGGGTTATGAAATTTAACCGGGCGCATTTCAATCGGTTTTTGGCAGGTGAACTTATCGCGGATCGCTTCCGGCAGCAGGTGAGCGACTTTCTGCGCGATCTCGGATTCCGACATTAGCGTTTCCGGGGGCGGCACATCCGGCATGGTGTTTTGGTGCTCAAAGCCGCTTTCCTGGCTCTGGAACGACGCCGTCATGTAGAAGATCGGCTTGCCGTTTTGAATCGCGCTGACCCGGCGTGCGCTGAAGCTGTTGCCATCGCGCAGGTTTTCCACATCGTAGACAATCGCTTTGCTGCTATCGCCGGGGCGCAGGAAATAGCTATGAAATGAGTGCACCAAGCGTTCCGCCGGCACCGTTTGTTTGGCGGCATACAGCGCCTGGCCGACAACCTGGCCGCCGAACACCTGGCGCAGGCCCAGGTCTTCACTTTGGCCGCGGAACAGCCCTTCTTCTATTTTCTCCAGATCGAGCAGATCGAGGAGGCTTTTCAATGCCTGGCTCATGCATTCATCCTTTATTTCTAGTCTCTGGCGCAGTGCGCGCAAGTGGGTGGCAGCACGTCAATATACCGCGTTGCGTAGCAAAAGTGCGTGTGTTTAATTACCCGTTTAATCAGCGGGTTGTATGATTAACAATCGATATTCCGTGTGTTATTAGGATAATGTGCTAACTTTAATATTTAAGGTGGTTAAAACCGCCAACGCATTGATAATAAAAAGGAGGCTGAACCATGAAACTCTGGCAATTGACGAGCGGTGCTGCGCTACTGGCTATCGCTTTGGCTGGGTGCGCACAGAAAAGCGGCGATGTCCCCACGCCGACGCCTGGTAGCCCGGCAACGCCGCAGCAGTTGCAGATCCGTGGCCCGGCGGTCACCGGGACGGTGAATATCCGCCAGCGCGTAGCGCTGCCGCCTGATGCGGTGCTGACGGTAACGCTATCCGATGCATCCGTGTCTGATGCGCCTTCCAAAGTGATTGCCCAGCGGGTGATCCGTACCGAAGGCCAGCAGGCGCCGTTTACCTTTGTGGTGCCCTTTAACCCGGCCGATATTCAGCCAAACGCGCGCATTATCCTGAGTGCGGCGATCACCGTGAATGGGCAGATGACCTTTATCACCGATACTATCCAGCAGGTATTAAACCGCAACGGCGCTCGCGCCGACTTGTTGTTGGTGCCGGTGCAGAACGTACCGGTGCAGGGCACGTTAACCAACTAGCCTTAAATCATCACCTTCCCCGGTATGCGCCGGGGAGGGTGTTACCAGCGCCAGCCGTAAACGGATAAATCCACGGTGCTATTGGCGGCGAATATAATCCCTTCTTCCAGCAGTGCCTGTCGCTGGCGCTGGAAATCTTCCCCTTGCAGTGAAATTTGCCCATGGCGATTGATGACCCGATGCCACGGCAGCGTTGATCCAGCCGGTAATTTTTTCAATACCCCGCCCACCTGGCGCGCTGCGCGTGGTGAGCCGGCCAGGCGCGCCACTTCACCATAGGTGGTAACCTTGCCGTAGGGGATAGCGGCAATCACCTGAAATACCCGCTGGCGGAACGACGCGTCTTGCTGCTCCATGTTTCACATTCCTACTGTTTAGCATCATGCCTGAAATTGTGCCACAGGCGCAGTGGGTAAGAAAACAGCGGTTGGCCCGGCTTGGCTTGCTATTTGGTTGGCCATCACCGATAATGCCCACCGCTTCAGAATAACGAAGCCGTCAATGGAGGCCCTGTTGGTTCTCCCGCAACACTAACTTGTGAACTCGGTCAGGTCCGGAAGGAAGCAGCCGCAGCAGGCGACGTGTGTGCCGGGATGTAGCTGGCAGGGCCTCCACCCATTTCAGCGCCTGATAATCCCCTTCTCCTGTCTTTGTATAACCGCCCGTGCCTTGAGCGCTACCTTCGGCCCGCATTCGTTTGTGAAGCTTATCAATGATTAGCTTTTGCTTTGGTTGCCGTATTTGCCATAGCAAACGCGGCTTAACATTTACAGCCACAAAACGGCTAACCTGATCTAGCCCGAATGAGAAGGGGGGCGTAGCGAAAATCAGCCGTAAGTAATAGCAGGTCCAGGTGGCTTAATATTCCATGCCGGCAATACCCATACCGTATTCAATGCTAATGCAGCGATAAACGCTCATTAATTCTAATTGCGCTTACTTAGGTAAGTATTCACGTAGCGGATATGACAGAAACATCTGCCTGGTGCGGATTCGTATGCCGCTGGCCGGCTCACAGAGGTGAGTAGCAAGCAGTCTACAACAACCTGATGTATTGCGTGTAACTATAACCCGTTGCGCGCATTGTGCTTAGCTAGGATAGATGCATAAGTGTATGCAATAGGAAAAAACGTAAAATAAACAGGGGAAATTGATATTAATTGTAACATTGAGGCCGATAGTCTATCGGCTCAATGTTTTTAGCGTACGTATTTCCAGACTGCGGTAGGGACTTTATCATACAGCTTATTCATGGTGAGCTCCGCCAGGCGGTGATCAGCTGCGGAATAAAACAGCTCAAGCTCGTCATCGGAAAGCTCGTATTTATTTTTTTCAATAACACGCTCTAGTGTGTCAAGGTTGGTGCATTTACGTAACCGCATCAAATAGTCGATCTTTGTCATAGTAACCTTTAATCTAAAAACAGGGAGAAAAATCAGAGTTGATTATCTCTTAAGATTTCATTGCCGTACAGGTGCCCTCTCCTGAGAACATTCTGAATAATCGTGCCTTGGTTTTTTGCCAACGGCCCAAGTCTGAATCATTAATACCGTAATTACTAAAAAGGGTATAAGTGTCGTCGAGATACTCTTCGACCAGATCCGACAGTGCGCTTTCGTCCATGTGTTTAATTTTATAACTCATAACAAACGAAGCAATATGTTCGATCAACTCGTTAAGCTGGAGATTGACGGAAGACGTTGGATCGTTCACCCAACCATGATGGCTGTCGCCTATTGTCGCCAAGCCCTCATCATAAAGATTCTCACACAAGAACTTCAGTTGAGCAATATCATGCCGCTTAGGCGAATACTCATCCATATCATCCCCTCCGCAAGTCTTAATTTCGGTGTTGATAACACTTTGTGAGTAAGCTGATTGATATCATTGACGGAGGTGGCTTACCACGGTTAATAAAAGGCTCCGACAATAATAATATAAATCATTTTTTCGCACTTAGCCTGTAACTATTACGTAAACTTACAATTCATCGAGCGTTGATGGACGAGAGCGATCGATTATATCGAATAACAACTTCCCATCGTTAAGCGTAAAGGTAACATTATCACTGATGTTTTCCTCTGCGCTGATGTCCAGGCAACCGTTGAAAATCTCCCATTGATAACGATAATGCATTGAATATTCGTTGTTATGCAATGGCTTAATCTCAAGTATTTCTAATGAATTTGGGACGTAACGCGCACTTTCGGAATAAAAACTCAATCCACTGGTCAATGCCGGCACCAGAACATCCAAATTATCTTCAATCACTTCCTTTAGTTTTTTAACAGAAAGTGCTGAGGATTGCAGGGGGCAGTCGAGCGTTACCAACATGGCGCATCTAGCTTCATCACGATTAAGGGCGCCTATCTTACTCCTTTTTTAGCGTTTCGTCGGCACTCTTTTTATTGAATAAATATTTTTTTACTTTCAATAACACTTCTTATACCCGCGAATAACCCTATTTACGTTGAATGTATCAAATACTGTACGGGGTTAATCCGTTATCGCCAGCCATGTTTGCGTGCCTATTGTTACGATCGGTTGCAGAAAAGCGTTACGGGCCGCTTGAACTCTTGATTGGTATTGTGATGTTATATAGTAACAATATGTGCGATTGGTTTAGGTGACTGGGTACGGTTATGTTCTGTCTGAAAACGCTCTTTACTGCTTCTGCCGTGTTGCGCTGCGGCGTTGCGGCTCTCTTTCTGGTATTGCTCTGGTTGGCGATCGTCTGGGCGGTACAGTTGCCATGATACAACTGCAACAGGCCGAGATCGGCTACGGCGGCCAAATTTTATTTCCCGCACTCAGCGGTTGTTTCGCGTGCGGTTCACTGACGGCGGTCGTCGGCGCCAACGGCGCAGGCAAATCCACATTATTAAAAACCCTGGCCGGATTACAGCCGTTGCAGGGCGGGCGTCTGATTTTCCCCCGGCAGAAAACCCACTTGGCCTATTTGCCACAGCAGGCTGAGTTGGATCGCCAGTTTCCGATGCTGGTGAGCGATCTGGTCGCCATGGGGTGTTGGCATCAAAGCGGTATGTTCGGCCGGCTGAGCAAAGACTCCGTCCGGCAGATCCACGCGGCGCTGGATAACGTGGGCATGGGGGCGATGGTGCGTTCGCCGGTGGGCGAGCTTTCCGGCGGCCAACTGCAGCGGGTGTTATTTGCCCGCTTACTGGTGCAGCAGGCCCCGTTAATTCTGCTTGATGAACCTTTTACCGGCATTGATAGCGCGACGATCAAGCTGTTGCTGCAGGTTATCGCTCAACTGCATCAGCAGGGAAAAACGATTATTGCCGTGTTGCATGACATGACGATGGTGGCTGACCACTTCCCGCTGGCGCTGCTGTTAACGCCAGATTGCTGCCACTGGGGGGATGCCGATCATGTGCTGCAGCATATCCCGGGCTTGAATGTGGCGACGGCGCCGCTGTGCCAAATGGCGGTGGCGCAATGATGTGGCTGCATTTATTGATCGATCCTTTTGCTTCCTTTGGTTTTATGCGCCGTGCGTTGGTGGCCTGCCTGGCGCTGTCGCTCAGCACGGCGCCGTTGGGCGTGTTCCTGTTGCTGCGCCGCATGAGTCTGGTGGGCGATGCGTTGTCGCATGCGGTTTTGCCAGGGGCGGCGATCGGCTATCTGATTTCCGGCATGTCTCTGGTGGCGATGGGCGTGGGCGGTTTTATTGCCGGCCTGGCGGTAGCGATGCTCTCTGGCCTGGTCAGCCGCCGCACGCCGCTTAAAGAAGACGCCAGCTTTGCCGGCTTTTATCTTGGCTCGTTGGCGTTGGGGGTCACCCTGGTGTCACTGCGCGGCTCAAGCGTTGATCTGCTGCACGTGCTGTTCGGCTCGATTCTGGCGGTGGATAGCCAGGCGATGTTGATGGTTGGCTCTATTACCAGCTTTTCATTAATTGCCTTGGCGGTGTTGTACCGGGCGCTGGTGATTGAATCTTTTGATGCCACTTTTTTGCGCGTGAGCGCCCCGCGCTGGCTGGCCTGGGTACACGGCCTGTTTTTGGCGCTGGTGGTGCTCAATCTTGTGGCTGGGTTCCAGATCCTGGGCACGCTGATGTCGGTGGGGCTGATGATGCTGCCTGCTGCCAGCGCGCGTTTTTGGGCCAGGGATTTGCCGCATACCTTGGCGGTGGCGATGGGGATCGGTGTGCTTGCCAGCCTGGTTGGGCTGGAATGGTCATACTACGCCTCATTGCCGGCGGGACCGGCGATTGTGCTCAGCGCCAGCGTAGTGTTCTTTATCTCGGTTTTGTTTGGGACGCGTGGCGGAATTTTCGCCCGACCGCGTCGTTGAGAAGTGCTTATGTGCAAGGAGAAAATCATGAAACGTTTACCCGTCGCGTTGGCGATTGCCGCGATGTTGTCGAGCCCACTGGCGCTGGCAAAGACCGTTGATGCCGTCGCCAGCTTCTCTATTCTTGGCGATATCGTCAAGCAGGTGGGAGGAGAGCACGTTAAGGTCACTACGTTGGTCGGCCCGGATGGCGATCCGCACAGTTTTGAACCGTCGCCGAAAGACAGCAAGGTGCTGTCGCAGGCCGATGTTGTATTCGTCAGCGGCCTGGGAATGGAAGGCTGGATCGATCGGTTGGTCAGCGCATCCGGCTACCGTGGCAAAGTGATCATCACATCCGAGGGGATCAATTCCAGGAAAATGGAAGAAGATGGCGAAACGGTGACCGATCCACACGCGTGGAACAGTATGAAAAACGGCGTGCAGTACGCAACCAACGTGATGAATGCCCTGATTGCGGCCGATCCGCAAGACGCCGGTTATTTCCGCCAGCGGGGTTCTGAATATATACAGCAACTGGAACAGTTGGATAGCTGGGCCAAAGCGCAATTTGCCGCAGTGCCGCAAGAAAAACGTAAGGTGCTGACCAGCCACGATGCGTTTGGCTACTTCGGGCAGGAATATGGCGTCACCTTCCTCGCGCCGGTGGGGTTCTCCACCGAGGCTGAAGCCAGCGCCAGCGATGTGGCCGGATTGATCAAACAGATCAAACAAGAACACGTGCATACCTATTTTATTGAGAATCAGACCGATCCGCGCCTGGTGAAACAGATCGCAGCGGCAACCGGTGCAAAAGCCGGCGGCGAGCTGTATCCGGAAGCGTTGTCAAAACCAGAAGGCCCGGCAGCAACCTATGTTCAGGCTTTCAAGCACAATGTTGAAACCATTGCCGCCAGTATGAAGTAAAGCCTAACCGCTCTGCCTGCAGGGCGGTTATTTCATGATTTTTTCTGCACAAAAAAGCCCGTTGCATCAACAACGGGCTTTATCGAACGTTCACGGCGAATTAGCGTTTTTTCTTGCGCCCTTGCACCGCTTTAAAACGTGGGTTGGATTTGCAGATCACATAAATGCGGCCGCGGCGGCGCACAATTTTGCAATCCGGGTGACGATTTTTTGCTGAACGCAATGAGCTTAAAACCTGCATGGTAAATTCCCTTACTTACGGCTAATGAAACGGCCAAAACGCTGCTGGAAGCGTGCGGTGCTGCCTTCTTTGGAAAACTCTTTCTGCTTACCGGTGTAATACGGATGGGAAGCGGAAGAGACGTCGATGGTGACGTACGGCAGGTTTTCGCCGTCCAGTTCAATGGTGCGATCGGTCTTGATGGTAGAACCCACTTTGAAGTAGGTATCGGCACTCAGGTCATGGAAAACCACGGTGCGGTACTGTGGATGAATTCCTTGTTTCATGGTTAGTCTCAATGTGATGTTATACTATAACATTATTATGCGCTGTGAACGGCTGCGGATCAACCAGAAAATGGAGGGGGCAATGTGTATAGGCCGGGTTGGCGTTTGCGGCGCAGACAAAAGAAAAAGGCCGCATCCGCGGCCTTTGTTTAAAAAGCTATTCGCTTAGTGGTGCTCAACCGGGTGGCTATGCTCCACGTCTTCCGATTTTTTGGAGAAGCGGCGGCGAACCACCACGAAGAACACCGGCACGAAGAAGATCGCCAGCACGGTTGCGGTGACCATACCGCCCATCACGCCGGTACCTACCGCATTCTGTGCGCCGGAACCTGCGCCAGTGCTGATAACCAAAGGCAGTACACCAAGGATGAACGCCAGTGAGGTCATCAGAATAGGGCGCAAACGCATGCGAACAGCTTGCAGCGTGGCTTCTATCAGGCCTTTCCCTTCTTTCTCCATCAGATCCTTGGCGAATTCCACGATCAGTATCGCGTTCTTCGCCGATAGCCCAATGGTTGTCAGCAGGCCCACCTGGAAGTAAACGTCGTTACTCAGGCCACGCATCGTGGCGGCCAACAGCGCGCCGATAACCCCCAGCGGCAACACCAGCATAACCGAGAACGGAATCGACCAGCTTTCATACAGCGCCGCCAGACACAGGAACACCACCAGGATCGAGATGGCGTACAGCGATGGGGCCTGGTTACCGGACAACCGTTCCTGATACGACATACCGGTCCAGTCAAAGCCAATGCCGGATGGCAGCTTGGCCGCCAGCTCTTCCATCAACGCCATGGCTTCACCCGAGCTCTTGCCCGGTGCCGCCTGGCCGAGGATTTCCATTGCCGGCAGGCCGTTATAACGTTCCAGACGCGGTGAGCCGTATTCCCATTTAGCCGATGAGAAGGCGGAGAACGGAACCATCTGGCCGCTTGTGCCGCGTACATACCAGTTATTGATATCTTCCGGCAGCATACGGAACGGTGCGTCGGCCTGGACATACACTTTTTTCACGCGGCCGCGGTCGATAAAGTCGTTAACGTACGAACCCCCCAGCGCGGTGCTCAGCGTGGTATTGATAGTTGATAAGCTCACGCCCAGCGCCTTGGCTTTTTCCTGATCGATGATCAGTTTGAACTGCGGCGTATCTTCCAGGCCGTTCGGGCGCATACCCACCAGCACATCTGGGTGCTGCGCCGCCATGCCCAACAGTTGGTTACGCGCTTCGGTCAGTTTCTCATGCCCCAGGCCGCCCTGATCGATCAGCTCAAAGTCAAAGCCGGTGGCGGTACCCAGCTCGATAATCGCCGGCAGGTTGAAGGGGAACACCATACCGTCTTTGATCTGTGAGAAAGCGGCCATCGCTCGGCCGGCGATCGCATCAACCTTGTTTTCTTCACCGGGGCGTTCGCTCCAGTCTTTCAGGCTGACGAACGACAGACCGTTGTTCTGGCCGTTACCGTTAAAGCCGAAACCGGCAACGGTAAACACCGAGTTCACGTTGTCTTTCTCTTTGGTCAGGAAGTAGTCGGTGACTTCCTGCAGCACTTTCGAGGTGCGTTCTTCCGTGGCGCCGGACGGTAATTGCACCATGGTCAGCAACATCCCCTGGTCTTCATCCGGCAGGAATGAAGAGGGCAGGCGCAGGAACAGCACCGCCATGCCAACCACGATCAGCAGATAAAGCAGCAGATAGCGCCCGGTGCTGCGCAGAATGCTGCCCACGCTGTCGGTATAATGGTGCGTGCTCTTCTCAAACAGACGGTTGAACCAGCCGAAGAAGCCGGTTTTCACGCCGTGATCGCCTTTGGCGATCGGTTTGAGCATGGTGGCGCATAACGCCGGCGTCAGGATCAATGCCACCAGCACCGACAACGCCATCGCCGAAACAATGGTGATGGAGAACTGGCGATAGATGGCGCCGGTGGAACCGCCGAAGAAGGCCATCGGCACAAATACCGCCGACAGCACCATCGCGATGCCGACCAATGCGCCCTGGATTTGCCCCATCGATTTCTTGGTAGCTTCTTTCGGCGGCAGCCCCTCTTCGGCCATGACGCGCTCGACGTTCTCCACCACCACGATGGCGTCATCCACCAGCAAGCCTATCGCCAGCACCATACCGAACATCGTTAGGGTGTTGATTGAGAAGCCAAAGGCGGCCAGAATGGCGAAGGTCCCGAGCAGCACGACCGGCACGGCGATTGTTGGGATCAACGTTGCCCGGAAGTTTTGCAGGAACAGATACATCACCAGGAAGACCAGCACGATCGCTTCAAACAGCGTTTTCACCACTTCGTTGATGGAGATCTTTACAAACGGGGTGGTGTCGTAAGGGTAAACGACGTGCATGCCCTGTGGGAAAAAGGGTTGCAGCTTCGCCAGTTCGGCCTTCACCGCGGCGGCGGTATTCAGCGCGTTGGCGCCGGTCGCCAGTTTAACCCCCAAACCGGAAGCCGGTTTGCCGTTATAACGTGCGGTTACGGCATAGTTTTCACCGCCGCGCTCAATGCGCGCCACGTCTTTCAGCCGCACCTGCGAACCGTCGCTGTTCACCATCAACAGGATATTGCCGAACTCCTCCGGTGAGGTCAGGCGGGTTTGCGCGATGATCGACGCGTTAAGCTGTTGCCCCGGTACCGGCGGCATACCGCCCAACTGGCCTGCGGCGATCTGGCTGTTTTGCTCCGTGATGGCCGCCGTCACGTCTGCCGTGGTGAGTTGGTATTTATTCAGTTTGTTCGGATCGAGCCAGACACGCATGGCGTACTGCGCGCCAAACAGCTGAACTTCACCCACGCCCGGTGAGCGGCTGAGTGGGTCTTTGACGTTTGAAGCCACATAGTCGGCGATATCGTCCTGGGTCATGGTCGGATCGTCGGAGATGAAGCCCGCAACCATCAGGAAGCTGCTGCTGGATTTCTCAACCTGCAGGCCCTGTTGCTGCACTTCTTGCGGCAGCAAGGCGGTGGCCAGTGACAGTTTGTTCTGCACCTGCACCTGTGCGATGTCGGGATCGGTGCCTGAATTAAACGTCAGGGTGATTTTTACGCTCCCGGAGGAGTCGCTGGTGGAAGACATATACATCAGGTTATCGATACCGTTCATGTTCTGTTCGATAACCTGCGTGACGGTATTTTGCACCGTGGTAGCATCAGCGCCGGGATAAGTTGCGGATATACTTATCGCCGGCGGCGCAATGGTAGGGTACTGAGCGATAGGCAGTTTCAGTATCGCAAGTACCCCCGCCAACATAATAATGATGGCGATTACCCAGGCGAAAATCGGGCGATCTATAAAGAACTTAGCCATGTATTACCGGCTCCTTTTTATGACTTCTGCGCTTCGGTCTGCGGCTGCGCCTGAGTGTCGACTTCTTGTGCGTTAACCGGGATACCCGGCTTGATTTTCATCAGCCCCGTGACGATCACGCGATCGCCGGATTTCAGGCCGTCCGTAACCAGCCATTTATCGCCAATGGCCTGATCGGCCTGCAGGGTACGCAACTCAACTTTGTTGTCAGCGCCAACCACTAACGCGGTCGCCTGGCCGCGCGGGTTGCGCGTTATGCCTTGCTGCGGCACCAGCAGCGCGTTGTCGCGCACG
This sequence comes from Gibbsiella greigii, assembly GCF_039540155.1. Lineage (NCBI taxonomy): Bacteria > Pseudomonadati > Pseudomonadota > Gammaproteobacteria > Enterobacterales > Yersiniaceae > Gibbsiella > Gibbsiella greigii. Next base: position 138,288 of record NZ_BAABEM010000052.1, on the reverse strand, counting down.
CCTTCATCCAAGCGGGCGCGAACAAACATGCCTGGCAACAAAGTATCGTTCGGGTTCGGGAACACCGCGCGAATAGTGATGGAACCGGTGGTTTCATCGACGGTCACGTCAGAGAATTCCAGTGAACCTTCCTGATCGTATTCCTGGCCGTTTTCAAGCAGCAGTTTCACCCGCGCCTTGCCGTTTTCCTGCTTAAGCGAACCGTTGGCCAGTTCCTGCTTCAGCCGCAGAAAATCGTTACTGGACTGCGTAACGTCGACATACATTGGATCTAATTGTTGCACGGTTGCCAATGCGGTGGTTTGCGCGCTGGTCACCAGTGCACCCTCGGTAACCGCGGATTTACCGATGCGGCCTGAAATCGGTGAGGTGACTTTGGTATAAGCCAGGTTGATACGTGCTGTTTCCACTGCGGCTTTGGCGGCGATGACTGCCGCATTGGCCTGTTGCAGGGTGGAGGTTGCATCATCGTAGTCTTGTTTACTGATGTAATTGGTGCCCAGCAAGGGTTTATAACGGTTAAGCGTTTGGCGGGCGAAGGCGGCAGCGGCCTCGGCTTTGGCTAAATCGCCTTTGGCGCTGTCATAGGTTGCCTGATAGGTCGCGGGATCGATTTGATACAGTGATTCACCGGCTTTTATATCACTGCCTTCAACGAAGTTACGCTTGAGAATAATACCGCTGACCTGTGGGCGAACTTCAGCGACGCGATACGCAGCGGTACGGCCGGGAAGATCGGTAGTAATATTAAGTGGTTGGCTTTTCAAGGTAACCACCCCCACTTCGGGCGCTTGAGCTGCGGCGCTTTGCTGTTGGGTTCCTTGATCGTTACATCCTGTTAGCACTAAGCTGCCTGAAAGCATCAGAACTGCCGCCAGAGGCGTTAACCCTCTGTTTCTGTTCATATAAAAACCTCAAGTGTCCGATTTCAAAATGATCAATGGATCACAAGCTTTTAAACCCATTGCTGCGTTAATTATATGTGCGTGCTATGGTACATACATTCGCAAATGTATGTAAATCACGCTTCCCCGAAAAAGCAACGCTATGGCACGAAAAACCAAACAGCAGGCTCTGGAAACCCGACAGCATATTTTAGATGCTGCGGTGAAAGAATTCTCTGAACGTGGTGTTTCCTCCACGTCGCTTGCCGATATTGCCACCGCGGCTGGGGTGACTCGGGGCGCCATTTATTGGCACTTCAAAAATAAAGTAGACCTGTTTAATGAGGTCTGGGAAATATCAGAGTCGATAATAGACGACTTAGAACTAGAGTATCGGGCAAAGTACCCTGATAATCCACTGCGTATTTTACGCGAAGTGCTGATACAAGTTCTTTCATCGGCGGTGGATGACCAGCGCCGCCGGGCCTTGCTGGAAATTGTATTCCATAAGTGCGAGTTCGTCGGCGAAATGGTGCCGCTTTATGAAGCGCGCAAGGTGCTTCATCTCGCCGGCTATGAGCGTATCGAAACGCGGTTGCGCAATATTATACTGCATGGGCAACTGCCGAATGATCTTGATACCCGGCGCGCTGCAATTATTTTGCGGGCTTATATTACCGGCCTGATGGAAAACTGGCTATTTATGTCGGAGAGCTTTGATTTAAAGGCCGAGGCGGAAATGCTGGTGGATACCTTTATTGAAATGGTGCAGTTTTGCCCAACGCTGCGGCTTAAAGTTGGCGAGCAGGGGCCCGCGCACCCACACCTCGATTGTCCCCGCTCTTAGCCGGCAGGCGGTTTCACGCCGGGGCCAACCGGCCCTGACATTCTCTGCAACGTTTTCCCCTTTTTGCTTCCGCCAGCACGCGTGCTACCCTTTAGCTTCCTCTGTTGGACAGATATGAAATCATGCGTTGCAGGTCAGTCAGCCGTTTCTCTTCTTCGGTGCGGCGCCCCTCCATGAAGAGGGCTTTGCGTACCGTTCTTCTGTTTATCATGCCGCTTTTTCTTGCCTTGTGGTTCGCTCCCGCGTGGGCGGCGCTCAGCTACGATCTGCCGGCGCGCGGCGAAGTGCAGGCCCAGTTGGATGCGCTGAATAAGCAAAAAAACCTGACGCAGATAAACCGGCTTGAACAGCAGGATCTCAACCGTACGCTGGTCTTGCTGGATGCGATCGAACGGGTGAAGCAGGATTCGGCCCAGTTGAAACAGCAGGTTCAACAGGCGCCGGCCAAGCTGCGCCAGGTGATGCAGGATCTGGAAGACGTGAAAACGCAGCAGAATGCGGCGGCGATGCGCGCGGAGCTGCAGCCGCTTTCACTGCGCCAGTTGGAAAGCCGGCTCTACCAGATGCTTGACGATCTGCAGAACGCCCAGGAAAACCTGTCGGCCTACAACAGCCAGCTTATCTCGCTGCAAACCCAGCCGGAACGGGTGCAGAGCAGCATGTATTCTCTATCGCAGCGCCTGCAGACGATCCGTAACCTGCTCAACGGCCAGACGCCCGGCCAAGCCACGCTGCGCACCACCCAGGAGGTGATGTACAACACGGAGCAGGCGCTATTGAGCGCGCAGTTGGAGCTGCAGCGCAAAAGCCTGGAAGCGAACACCACACTGCAGGATCTGCTACAGAAGCAGCGGGATTACACCAATGGGCAGATCGACCGGCTCGATCGCACCGTGCAGGTGCTGCAGAGCGTGGTCAACAGCAAGCGCCTCACGCTGTCGGAGAAAACCGCCAAAGAAGCGCAGAACCCGGCGGACGCCACCGACATTCAACATGATCAACTGGTGAGCCGTGAGCTGGACGTCAACCGCCAACTCAGCCAGCGCCTGATCGCCGCAACCCAAGAGAGCAATACCCTGTTCCAGCAAAATATTCAGGTCAGGAACTGGCTTGATCGCGGCTTGCAGTCGGAACGCAACCTGAAAGAACAGATACAGATGCTCAAGGGCAGCCTGGTGCTGTCGCGCATTCTTTATCAGCAGCAACAAAACCTGCCGCCGGCCAGCCTGGTGACCGATATGACCAACCGCATCGCCGATCTGCGCCTGGAGCAGTTTGAGCTGAATCAGCAGCGCGACGATCTGTTCAAAGGGGACGACTTCGTCAATAAGCTGCTGGTTGATAACAAGGAAAGCGCCAACGGTGATGTGGTCGATGCGCTTGATGAAATCGTTGAAATGCGCCGTGAGCTGTTGGATCAGTTGAACAAACAGCTCAGCAACCAACTGGCGCTGGCGATCAATCTGCAGGTGAATCAGCAACAGCTGAGCGGCATTTATGATTCGCTGCAGGAAACGCTGACGCAGCAAATTTTCTGGGTGAACAGCAACCGGCCGATCGATCTGGCCTGGCTGAAGGCGCTGCCCGGCGCGATCAACGATCAGCTTGCGTCTTTGCATATCACGTTTGACGGCAGAAAAATGCTGGCAGGGGGCTTGAACGCGTTGGTTTTTCTGGTGCCGCTGCTGATATTGATCGGGCTGTTGCGCTGGCGCTACCGGCAGATCGACGCGCATCTGCAACAGTTGGCTAATGACGTGGGGCAATTGAAACGCGATGGTCAACTGCATACACCGAAGGCCATCGTGCTGACGTTGCTGAAGGTGGTGCCGGGGTGCGGCCTGCTGCTGGGGGCGGGTTACTGGTGTTACCGGGCGGAAATGAGCATCAGCGATTTCCTGTGGGCGCTATCGCAGCATGAATCGCTGTTCTGGCTGGTGTTCAGCTTCTCCTTCCGCATGCTTTCGCCGGGCGGGATCGCCGAGCGGCATTTCAATATCGCCGGCGCGCTGTGTGCACACTACCGCCGCCAGGTGCTGCGGCTGGGGTTGGCGCTGCAGCCGTTGATTCTCTGGACGGTACTGGGGGAAAAAGCACCGCTGCGACTGGTGGAAGATGTGATCGGCCAAGTGGTGATCATTCTGACGCTGGCGTTAGTGGCGGTGTTGGTATTCCCGATGTGCCGCGATAGCTGGCGTGAAAAGGGATCGCACGCGGTACGCCTGGTGTTGGTGACGGCGATTGCCGCAACGCCGTTGATGTTGCTCGGCCTGATGTTTGCCGGCTATTTTTACACCACCTTGCGGCTGGCCGACCGTTGGATTGACAGCCTTTATCTGTTTTTCCTGTGGAACGTCGTCTATTTGAGCGCGCTGCGCGGGCTAAGCGTCGCTGCCCGCCGCCTGGCCTATCGCCGTGCTATCGCCCGGCGTCAAAACCTGGTGAAAGAAGGGGCGGAGGGCAGCGAACCGGTCGAGGAGCCGCCGCTGGCGCTCGATCAAATCAACCAGCAATCGCTGCGCCTGACCACCATGGTGCTGTTTATGGTGTTCGCCACGGCGCTTTATGCGATTTGGTCTGATCTGGTTACGGTGATCGCCTACCTCGATAGCATCAGCCTGTGGCACTACAGCAGCGTTATCGCCGGCAGCAACATGCCGCAGACGGTAACGCTGGGCAATCTGCTGGTGGCAATCTTGGCGATCATCGTCGCGTACGTGATGACGCGTAACCTGCCGGGCTTGCTTGAGGTGTTGGTGCTTTCGCGCCTGCAACTGCGCCAGGGCGCCTCATACGCTATCACAACCGTGCTTACCTATCTGATTACCGCCGTGGGCGCCGTCGCGGCATTGGGGTCACTTGGGGTTTCGTGGGACAAATTGCAGTGGTTGGTCGCCGCGCTGTCGGTGGGGCTGGGGTTTGGCCTGCAGGAAATCTTCGCCAACTTTGTTTCCGGCCTGATTATCCTGTTTGAGCGGCCGGTGCGCATCGGCGATACCATCACCATCGGCTCGTTTTCCGGCACGGTCAGCCGTATCCGCATCCGCGCCACCACCATTACGGATTTCGATCGTAAAGAAGTGATTATCCCGAACAAAGCGTTCGTGACCGAGCGGCTGATCAACTGGTCGCTGTCCGATACCATTACCCGCGTTATTATCAGCGTTGGCGTGGCCTATGGCTCCGATCTGGAGAAAGTGAAGAGCGTCTTGCTACAGGCGGCGCATGATAATCCACGGGTGATGGCCGATCCTGAGCCGCAGGTGTTTTTCCTCAACTTTGGCGCCAGCACGCTGGATCATGAACTCCGCCTGTACGTGCGCGAACTGCGCGATCGCAGCTACACAGTGGATGAGTTGAACCGGGCAATCGATCGCCTGTGCCGGGAAAACGACATCGACATCGCGTTCAATCAGCTTGAAGTTTATTTGCATAATCCGCAGGGCAAAGAAGTGCAGGAAGTGAAACGCGTGCTGAAAGGCGGGCCTGACGACCAGCCGGCAACGGCGTAACGGCGGGGCGGTTATTGGCCGGGCTGAACTGGGGGCGTTTCGTTACGCTGCAGCTTCGCCTGGCAATCCCGCTTGACGATCTCCAGGGCGGCCAGCGCCGTGGCGGGATCGATCTCGTTGCATTCCAGTAGATAGATCAAATCCACCGCTAACTGTAATTCTGCCGGTGCCTTTTCCAGTGACATAAAACCACCTTTATATTGGGGAGCCTGTGCGTTGAGTATAACGTTTCACGGTGGCATGCTCTGTCAGAAACCGTTTTCTTTGCGTTCGATATTGCGTTCAATGCGCGTTAGCGCCTGGCGGCAGCGCATCAACCGGCCTTCCAGCGCGGCCAATTCCTGCTGCAGCTTTTGCTGACCGGCCAGCGTGGTTTGCCGCCCAAGCAGGCTTTCGCGATCCTGTATCATGGAAAGCAGGCGGCGTTCATAATCCTGATGCTCCGCCAGCTTGTGGTACAGATCCGGTGCTGGCGCGCGCTGGGGCTGGTTTTTCTGCCGCAGCGCCAGGGTGGCCTGTTCCCGCTGCAACGCCGCGATTTGCGCAACCAGTTTTTCGGCCAGGAAAGCCACCTGCGCCGTGCGGTTATCCGCGACCGCCGCCTGCAACTGGGCGAAATTTTTCTCTATTTCCGCCAGATAATCGCGCAGACGCGTTCCCCGGCTGTTAAACAAGGCAGCGTCAAAGCGCGCCTGCTGAAGGGGAGCATTGCCTTGCGGCGAGATCCCCGCCGCCAGGGCTGCGATTTGTTGTTCTAACACCTGCAAGAGGCGATGCGTGCTCACACGTGTTCCTTTACATTAACCATATCGTTGCTCAGCTTGCCTGTGAACCACCGCAGAAACAAGCGCGCTGTGCGTCGTTGCTGGCATGGCGCTGTTTGCCGATGGTACAGTAGGCGGCAATAATCGTTGCGGGGGCGGGCATGGCGCGTTGGTTGCTGATAATTTTGGGGTGGTTGGCCGTGGTGCTGGCCATGCTCGGCGTGGTGTTGCCGTTGTTGCCGACCACGCCGTTCCTGCTGCTGGCCGCCTGGTGCTTTGCACGCTCTTCGCCGCGTTTTCATCACTGGCTGCTCTATCGCTCCTGGTTTGGCGGCTACCTGCGCCACTGGCAGCAGCACCGTGCGTTGCCCCCCGGGGCGAAATGGAAAGCGGTATTGATGATCGTGCTGACGTTTGCGGTGTCATTATGGTGGGTGAAGATCTGGTGGGTGCGTGGCATACTTTTCGTCATTCTGGTTATTTTGTTAACCTTTATGCTTCGCCTGCCGGTTATTGACCTGCCACAACAAAAGCAGCGCTGATTGTGCACTGCCAGTTGCATTTATCCGGTAGTTTGCATAGATTTGTGCGTTTTCGTGCGTGGGGTACTCCGCCATTCTCAACCGCAGGGCAACATGCTGTGGTGGTCGGGCGGCCTGCGTTCCAGTTTCAAGCAGTTTTATCAGGCAATAATTATGACCGCTACTGCGCAGCAGCTTCAGTTTATTAAAGACAGTATCAAGACCATTCCGGATTACCCAAAGCCGGGCATACTGTTCCGTGACGTAACCAGCCTGTTGGAAAACCCATTGGCTTATGCCGCCAGCATTGAATTGCTGGTGGAGCGTTACCGCGACGCAGGTTTTACCAAAGTGGTTGGTACCGAAGCGCGTGGTTTTCTGTTCGGCGCCCCGGTTGCGCTGGCGCTGGGGGTGGGTTTTGTGCCCGTGCGCAAGCCCGGTAAGCTGCCGCGTAAGACCCTGAGCGAAAGCTATGAGCTGGAATACGGCACGGATACGCTGGAAATCCACAGCGATGCGATTGTGCCGGGCGATAAAGTGCTGGTGGTGGACGATCTGCTGGCGACCGGCGGCACCATCGAAGCCACCGTCAAACTGATTCGCCGCCTGAAAGGGGAAGTCAACGACGCCGCTTTCATCATTAATCTGCCGGATCTGGGCGGCGAAGCGCGCCTGAAAAACCTCGGCGTCACCAGCTACAGCCTGGTGGACTTTGCCGGCCATTAATCCACATGGCCACAACGGCCTCGCGGTTTGCCGCGGGGCTGTGTTAGCATGACCCTCCAGATTACTCGACATCTCCGGTATTAATGAGCTATCAGGTTCTTGCCCGTAAGTGGCGCCCTCAAACGTTTGCAGATGTTGTCGGACAGGAACACGTCCTGACAGCGTTGGCTAATGGCCTAAAACTTGGGCGGATTCATCACGCCTATCTGTTTTCGGGCACCCGTGGGGTGGGGAAAACCACCATTGCACGCCTGTTGGCGAAAGGCCTGAATTGCGAAACAGGCATTACCGCCACCCCGTGCGGGCAATGCGATAATTGCCGCGAGATCGAACAGGGGCGCTTTGTCGATCTGATCGAGATCGATGCAGCGTCGCGCACTAAGGTAGAAGATACCCGCGAACTGCTGGATAACGTGCAGTATGCGCCGGCGCGCGGCCGCTTCAAGGTCTATTTGATCGATGAAGTGCACATGCTGTCGCGCCACAGCTTCAACGCACTGTTGAAAACGCTGGAAGAACCCCCTGCACACGTTAAATTCCTGCTGGCGACCACCGATCCGCAAAAGCTGCCGGTCACCATTCTGTCGCGTTGCCTGCAGTTTCACCTAAAGGCGCTGGATGTGGATCAGATCCGCAACCAGTTGGAAACGGTGTTGCAGGCCGAGCACATCACCAGCGATGCCCGGGCGCTGCAACTGTTGGCGCGGGCCGCCGACGGCAGCATGCGCGATGCGCTCAGTCTGGCCGATCAGGCCATTGCCATGGGGCAGGGGCAGGTCACGACCGCCACCGTCAGCCAAATGCTCGGCACGCTGGATGACGAACAACCGCTGGCGATCCTCGAAGCGCTGGTCAGCGCGGACGGCGAGAAAATGATGGCCCAGGTTGCGCAGGCCGCATCGCGCGGTGTTGACTGGGAAAACCTGCTGGTCGATACGCTGGCGTTATTGCACCGCATCGCCATGGTGCAACTGCTGCCATCGACGCTGGATAACCACTATGCGGCGATCGAACAGCGGCTGCGGGAACTGGCGCGCACGCTGCCGCCGGCCGATGTACAACTGTATTATCAAACGCTGCTGGTGGGGCGCAAAGAGCTGGCGTACGCGCCGGATCGCCGCATGGGCGTTGAGATGACGCTGCTGCGCGCGTTGGCGTTTCATCCCAAGGCCGTGATCCCGGAGTCGGTCGCGCCGGTGCAAAGCCCGCCGCCGATGGCGCAGCCACAAGGGCAGCCATTGCAGCAGCCCGCGCCGCCAACGCAGCACAATGCGCCAGCCGGGCCCGCTGATGCGCCCGCGGCAAGCTTACCGGATGCCACCGCGCAATTGCTGAAAGCGCGCACCCAGTTGCTGCGGCAGCAGGGGGCATCCCCGCCAAAAAAGGCTGAACCGGCGGCGCCATCAAGAGCGCGGCCGGCGAATTCCGCGTTGGAACGGCTCGCTTCTGTCACTGAGCGCAGCCAACAACGCCAGGCCGAGCGGATCGTCAAGGAAAAACCGGCCAAGCCGGAAGCCTACCGCTGGCGCGCCCAGAATAAAGCGCCAGAAGCCGCGCCAGAGCCGCTGGCCACGCCAAAGGCTTTGCGCACGGCGCTGGAGCATGAAAAAACGCCGGAGCTTGCGGCGAAGCTGGTGGTTGAGTCGCTTGAGCGCGATCCCTGGGCGGCGGAAATCGATAAGCTGAAAATCCCAAAACTGGTCCAGCAGTTGGCGTTGAACGCCTTTAAAGAACAGTTGGAGCCCGGCAAAATTTGTCTCCACCTGCGGCCGTCGCAGCGTCATCTGAATTCGCCTTCGGCGCAGAAAACGCTGGCGGAGGCGCTCAGCGAGCTGCACGGCAGCCCGGTTGAGCTCAACGTAGTGGAAGATGATAATCTGGCGCAGCGCACTCCGCTGGAGTGGCGGCAAGCCATTTATGAAGAAAAGCTGGCGCAGGCGCGCCAGGCGATCATTGCGGATACCAACGTGCAGACGCTGCGCCGGTTTTTCGACGCGGATCTGGACGAAGAGAGTATTCGCCCCATTTAACCGCTGTGCACTACGCGCGGCCCATGCGATGAGAGATGACTATGTTTGGTAAAGGCGGTCTGGGCAATCTGATGAAGCAAGCCCAGCAAATGCAGGAAAAAATGCAGCAGATGCAGGAAGAAATCGCCAAGTTGGAAGTGACTGGCGAATCTGGTGCTGGCCTGGTGAAAGTGACCATTAACGGCGCGCACAACTGCCGCCGCGTGGAAATCGATCCTAGCCTGCTGGAAGACGACAAAGATATGCTGGAAGATCTGATCGCCGCCGCGTTTAACGATGCTGCGCGCCGTATCGAAGAAACCCAGAAAGAAAAAATGGCGTCGGTTTCCAACGGTATGCAACTGCCGCCTGGCTTTAAGATGCCATTCTGATGCAAACCAGCCCGCTCCTTGAATCATTAATGGAGGCGTTGCGCTGCCTGCCGGGCGTTGGCCCGAAGTCGGCGCAGCGTATGGCTTTCCACCTGCTGCAGCGCGATCGCAGCGGGGGGATGCGCCTGGCGCAAGCGCTGACGCGCGCCATGTCGGAGATCGGCCACTGCGCCGATTGCCGTACCTTCACCGAGCAGGATGTATGCACCATTTGCGCCAATCCGCGCCGCCAGCAAAACGGCCAGATTTGCGTTGTAGAAAGCCCAGCGGATATCCACGCCATTGAGCAGACCGGGCAATTTGCCGGGCGCTACTTCGTGCTGATGGGGCATCTTTCGCCGCTGGACGGCATCGGGCCGGGGGATATCGGCCTGGATCGTCTGGAACAGCGCCTGGAGCAGGAAAGCATCACCGAGGTGATACTGGCCACCAACCCAACGGTCGAAGGCGAAGCCACCGCCAACTATATTGCCGAAATGTGCGGCCAGTACGGTGTGATGGCCAGCCGAATCGCCCATGGCGTGCCGGTGGGCGGTGAACTGGAGATGGTCGACGGCACCACGCTGTCGCATTCATTGGCCGGCCGCCACGCCATTAAGTTCTGATTCCCCTCGGCGGCGTGTGGTGGGGCTGCCTGCGGTTGCGCCCACCCACGATTCACCGCCCAAGCTGCCGCTGTTACCCTTCATGCCCAGCAAAAATTTCCCCGCCAGCCGCTTGAAAAATCACGCCCCTATCCCCACCTAATGTGCATTGTTTGATTTTGGTTGCAATTGTCTTTGAGGTAATCGATGAGTATGAAAGGTCAAGAAACACGCGGGTTCCAGTCTGAAGTTAAACAGCTGCTTCATTTAATGATCCATTCGCTGTACTCCAACAAAGAGATTTTTCTGCGCGAGCTGATCTCCAACGCATCCGACGCCGCCGATAAGCTGCGTTTTCGCGCGCTGTCTGCGCCGGAGCTGTATGAAGGTGACGGTGAGTTGCGTGTCCGCTTGTCCGTTGATAAAGACAAAAGCTCATTGACCATTTCCGATAACGGCATCGGGATGCGCCGCGACGAAGTGATCGAAAACCTCGGCACCATCGCTAAATCAGGCACAAAAGCTTTCCTGGAATCCATCGGTTCCGATCAGGCTAAAGACAGCCAACTGATTGGCCAGTTCGGCGTGGGCTTCTACTCGGCGTTTATCGTTGCGGATAAAGTCACCGTGCGCACCCGCGCGGCAGGCGCGCCGGCGGATGAGGGCGTGTTCTGGGAATCCGCCGGTGAAGGCGACTACACCATCGCCGACATTACCAAAGAAGATCGCGGCACCGAAATTACCCTGCACCTACGCGCCGACGAAAGCGAGTTCCTGGATGCCTGGCGTTTGCGTTCGGTGATCGGCAAATACTCCGATCACATCGCGCTGCCGGTTGAGATCGAAACCAAGGGCGAAGAAGAAGACAGTGCGACCACCTGGGAGAAAATCAACAAGGCCCAGGCGCTGTGGACCCGCAGTAAAGCCGATATCACCGATGACGAATACAAAGAGTTCTACAAGCATATCTCCCATGACTTCACCGATCCGCTAAGCTGGAGCCACAACCGGGTGGAAGGCAAGCAGGAGTACACCAGCCTGCTGTATATCCCGGCGCAGGCGCCGTGGGACATGTGGAACCGCGACAGCAAGCATGGCCTGAAGCTGTACGTTCAGCGCGTGTTCATCATGGACGATGCGGAACAGTTCATGCCGAACTACCTGCGTTTCGTGCGCGGCCTGATAGACTCCAACGATCTGCCGCTGAACGTCTCGCGTGAAATTCTGCAAGACAGCCGTGTAACCCAAAGCCTGCGCAGCGCGCTGACCAAACGCGTTCTGCAAATGCTGGAAAAACTGGCGAAAGACGATGCCGAAGCCTATCAGAAATTCTGGCAGCAGTTTGGCCAGGTGCTGAAAGAAGGGCCGGCGGAAGATACGGCGAATAAGGAAACCATCGCCAAGCTGCTGCGCTTTGCTTCCACCCAAAACGATAGCTCCGCGCAGACGGTTTCGCTGGAAGAATACGTTAGCCGCATGGCCGAAGGGCAAGAAAAAATCTATTACATCACCGCCGACAGCTATGCCGCCGCGAAAAGCAGCCCGCACCTGGAGCTGCTGCGCAAGAAGGGCATTGAAGTGCTGCTGCTCTCCGATCGTATCGATGAGTGGATGATGAGCTACCTGACCGAGTTCGACGGCAAGCCGTTCCAATCCATCAGCAAGGCGGATGAGTCGCTGGAAAAACTGGCGGACGAAACCGAAGAGCAGAAAGAAGCTGAAAAACAGCTGGAGCCGTTTATCGAACGCGTGAAAACCCTGCTGGGCGACCGTGTGAAAGACGTGCGCCTGACCCACCGCCTGACCGATACGCCCGCTATCGTCACCACCGATGCGGACGAAATGAGCACCCAAATGGCGAAGCTGTTTGCTGCCGCCGGCCAGCAGGCGCCGGAAGTGAAGTATATTTTTGAGCTGAACCCGGATCACGCACTGGTTAAACGCGCTGCAGACGTCGGCGATAACGACCAGTTCGCGGAATGGATCGATCTGCTGCTGGATCAGGCGCTGCTGGCTGAACGCGGCACGCTGGAAGATCCTAACCAGTTTATCCGCCGGATGAATAAACTGCTGTCTGCCTGATAGCAAGCCAGGCGCCCTTAACCGCCGGTTAAGGGCGCTTTTCCCACCCACCTGCCGCTCTTTTTATTCCCTGCCTGTGATTTATCCCATGTGCCTTGAGCCGCCCCCCCGGTAAATGGTATGGTTTAGCGTTTTCTCAATTTTATAAAAAACTACAAGCAAGGGGATTTACGCAATGCGTATCATTCTGCTGGGCGCTCCGGGCGCTGGTAAAGGTACTCAGGCTCAATTCATCATGGAGAAATACAGCATTCCGCAAATCTCCACCGGTGATATGTTGCGCGCAGCCGTAAAGGCCGGAACCGACCTGGGCAAACAGGCGAAAGAGATCATGGACGCCGGCAAGCTGGTGACCGATGAGCTGGTGATCGCGCTGGTTAAAGAGCGTATTGCACAGCCTGACTGCCGCAACGGTTTCCTGTTGGACGGTTTCCCACGCACCATTCCGCAGGCCGATGCCATGAAAGACGCCGGTATTGCAGTAGATTACGTGCTGGAATTCGACGTGCCGGATGAGCTGATTGTCGATCGCATCGTTGGCCGCCGCGTGCATGCCCCTTCCGGCCGCGTATACCACGTTAAGTTCAATCCGCCGAAGGTGGAAGGCAAAGATGACGTTACCGGCGAAGAACTGACGACCCGTAAAGACGATCAGGAAGAAACCGTGCGTAAGCGCCTGGTTGAATACCACCAGATGACCGCGCCGCTGGTATCTTACTATCGTAAAGAAGCCGATGCTGGCAACACCGAATACCATAAAATCGACGGCACGCGCAAAGTGGCTGAAATTAGCGCCGAACTGGCGAAAATCCTCGGCTAATTGTCGGTTTTACGTGAAGACGCTGGGCAACTGCCCGGCGTTTTTTTTGCCTGTTGGCCGCCGGCTGCGCGTTATGCAGCCCTCCTGCGGCTGGAACTGCTACCCTTTAGACATCGGTGGTGCTCGGTATCTTTGGCATCAATCATTGCGGATATAAGGAATGTGGATGAGAACGCTGAAAAAAGTGGTCATTGCTCCGGATTCATTCAAAGAGAGCCTGAGCGCGCTGGAAGTGGCGCAGGCGATTGAGCGTGGTTTCAGGCAGATATACCCTGGCGTGCAGTATGTCGTACTGCCGATGGCGGACGGCGGCGAAGGCACTGTGGATGCGATGGTGGCCGCCACCGGCGGCGAGAAAATAAATGTCACCGTAACCGGCCCGCTGGGCAAACCGGTTGAGGCTTTTTACGGCCTGCTGGGCGACGGCAAAACGGCGGTGATAGAAATGGCGGCGGCTTCCGGCCTGCATTTAGCCACCGGCAGCCAGCGCGATCCGCGGGCTACCACCAGCTATGGCACCGGTGAACTGATTCGCGCCGCGCTGGAGCGCGGCGTGCAGGCGATCATTCTGGGCATTGGCGGCAGCGCCACCAATGACGGCGGCGTTGGTATGATGCAGGCCCTGGGAGCGAAGTTCCTGGATGCACAAGGCCAGCCCCTGGCGCCGGGCGGCGCGGCGCTGGCGCAACTGGCGGATATCGATCTGGCCGCACTGGATAGTCGCCTGACACAGATCGCCTTTACCGTTGCCTGCGATGTGGATAATCCGCTGTGTGGCGAAAAAGGCGCCTCTGCGGTATTCGGCCCGCAAAAAGGGGCGACGCCGGAGATGGTGCAGCAGTTGGATGCGGCGCTGCGCCACTACGGCGAATTGCTCGAAAGAACCACCGGTCAGGCGGTGATGGATACGCCGGGAGCCGGAGCGGCCGGCGGTATGGGGGCTGCGCTGCTGGGGATGTTGCAAGCGCAACTGCGGCCGGGAATAGAGATTGTGATCGAGACGCTGCGGTTGGAAGACGCCGTGCGCGATGCAGATCTGGTGATTACCGGGGAAGGGCGGTTGGACAGCCAGTCGATCCGCGGCAAAACGCCGATCGGTGTGGCGCGCGTCGCCAAACGCTATGGCCTGCCGGTGATCGGCATCGCCGGTAGCTTGGCCCAGGATCACCAGGTGGTGTATCAGCACGGCATCGACGCGGCGTTTTCCGTGATTGACCGCATCGTGACGCTGGAACAGGCGCTGGCAGACGCCGCGCATAATCTGCAGGTGACGGCACGCAACGTGGCCGCCGTCTGGCGCTTGGCGCAAGCCTAATGGCGTGAACCCGGCAGGGTTAATGGGCCATGCCTGTTGCTGATATCGGTTCCGATTAACCGCTTTTCCGTTACAATGGCAGCCAATCACGGTTGCTAACACCCTGATTCAGAAAGGGGGGAAGCTGAAACGGTATGAAGGAAACTGAGATGAAGCAAGAAAAATACGGGGTTTTGCTGGTCAACCTGGGCACGCCAGATGCGCCAACCCCGCAGGCGGTAAAGCGCTATTTGAAGCAATTCCTCAGTGATAACCGCGTGGTTGATACCTCTCCCTGGCTGTGGTGGCCGATCCTCAATGGCATCATTCTGCCCACCCGTTCGCCGCGGGTGGCGAAGCTGTACCAGTCAGTGTGGATGGAAGAAGGCTCACCATTGCTGGTTTACAGCCGCCGGCAACAGCAGGCCTTGGCCGAGCGTATGCCGAACACGCCGGTTGCGCTGGGCATGAGCTATGGTTCGCCCAGCCTGCAAAAGGCCATCGATTCGCTGCTGTCGCAGGGCGTGACCCATATGGTGGTGCTGCCGCTCTACCCGCAATATTCCTGCTCCACGACCGCGGCCGTGTGGGATGGAGTGGCCAATATCCTCAAAGGTTACCGCCGCCTGCCCGCGGTGAGCTTTATCCGCGATTATGCGGAACACCCGGCCTACATCGCCGCGCTGCAGCACAGCATTGAGCGCGCGTTTGCTGAGCATGGGCAACCGGATCGCCTGGTGCTGTCGTTCCACGGTATCCCAAAACGCTATGCGCACCAGGGGGATGATTATCCGCTGCGCTGTGAAGCAACGCGGCGCGCGCTGTTAGATAACCTATCGCTGCCAGCGGATCGGATAATGATGACCTTCCAGTCACGTTTTGGCCGTGAGCCCTGGCTCACCCCCTATACGGACGAAACGCTCAAAGCACTGCCGGCGCAGGGCGTGAAGCATATTCAGCTGATCTGCCCTGGCTTTGCCGCCGACTGCCTGGAAACGCTGGAAGAAATCAAAGAACAGAACCGTGAGATCTTCCTGGAGGCCGGTGGGGAGAAATTTGAATATATTTCGGCGCTTAATGACGATCCTGAGCATATCGATCTGCTACAGCAACTGGTGGCCCAGCGTTTCTGACGCGCTGGATTCATTAATCGGGCTGGAATGTGCTACCATTCGCAGCCCGATAATTGCTACTGCCGCCCATTAAATGAAATTTCCTGGTAAACGTAAATCCAAACACTATTTCCCGGTCAACGCCCGCGATCCGTTGCTACAACTGGCCCAGCCGGAAAATGAAATCAGCACTTCCTATATCGTTGGTATCGATCAGATCGTGGTGGATATCGAAGCGAAGGTAGATGATGCGTTTATCCAGCGCTACGGCCTGAGCCTGGGCCATTCTCTGGTGATTGACGATGATGTTGCTGAAACGCTGTATCAGGAACTGATCGACCATAATCTGATCACCCACCAGTTTGCCGGCGGTACTATCGGCAATACGCTGCATAACTATTCCGTGTTGGCTGACGATCGCTCGATCCTGCTTGGCGTGATGTGCAGTAACGTGAAAATCGGCAGCTATGCCTACCGCTACCTGTGCAATACCTCCAGCCGCACCGATCTTAACTACCTGCAGGGCGTGGATGGCGCGATCGGCCGCTGCTTTACGCTGATCAGCGAAAGCGGCGAGCGTTCCTTTGCCATCAGCCCGGGGATGATGAACCAACTGCGGCCGGAAAGCATCCCGGAAGACGTAATCGCTGGCGCGTCTGCGCTGGTACTGACCGCCTATCTGATGCGTTGTAAACCCGGCGAGCCGATGTATGCCGCCACCCAGCAGGCGGTGGCATATGCCAAAAAGCATGACGTGCCGGTGGTGCTGACCCTGGGCACCAAATATGTGATTGCCGATAACCCGCAGTGGTGGCGCGATTTCCTGCGTGAGAACGTGTCTATTCTGGCGATGAACGAAGAAGAAGCGCTGGCGTTGACCGGCCAGAGCGATCCGCTCAGCGCGGCGGATATGGCGCTGGAGTGGGTGGATTTGGTGCTATGCACCGCCGGGCCGAACGGCCTGTATATGGCAGGCTATACCGAAGAGGCCAACAAACGGCAAACGCAGCACCCACTGCTGCCGGGCAAGATTGCCGAGTTCAACCGCTATGAGTTTAGCCGCGCGATGCGGCGTGAACAGTGTGAAAATCCGTTGCGTGTTTATTCGCACATTGCGCCTTATATGGGCGGGCCGGAAAAGATCATGAACACCAACGGTGCCGGCGACGGGGCGCTTTCCGCGTTGTTGCATGATATTGCCGCCAACGGTTATCACCGCAGCAACGTGCCGAACTCCAGCAAGCATGCACGCAGTTACCTGACGTATTCTTCACTGGCGCAGGTGTGCAAGTATGCCAACCGTGTGAGCTATCAGGTATTGAATCAGCATTCACCGCGCCTGACGCGCGGCCTGCCGGAGCGTGAAGACAGCCTGGAAGAGGCCTACTGGGAACGTTAACTCCCGCGTTACTCTCTCTTTTTCCCTCACCTCAACCCTCTCCCACTGGGAGAGGGCTATAAGAATGTGCCTGATATTCGGCTGGTTCGCCCCTCTTCCACAGGGAAAGGGGGCTTATGAGAACGTGCCCGAGATACGGCTTTATAACCGGCTGGTTTGCTCCCTCTCCCTGTGGGAGAGGGCTGGGTGAGGGTTCAAGGCTTAGATCGGGCAGCCGGCGGTGCGTTCTTCCGTGCTCAGGCTATCCAGGCTCAGGATATTCAACATACTGTTGGCAATTTCGCGTTCCCCCATCACCACCTGGTTGGCCCCCCGTTCGGCGATGTAAGACACCTCATCGTCATAGTGCGCGCGGGCGATAATCTCGATGTTCGGCCGTTTACTGCGGGCGGACGCGACAATCTCGCCGGCTTCATAGCCGTTGGGAATGGTCAGCAACAGCCAACGCGCGCAGTCCAGCCTTGCCAAATCCATCACCTCGGGATTGGCCGCGTTACCCAGCACCGTTTTGATCCCTTGCTCACGCAGCGCTTCCACGCGTGGGCGCGAGTTCTCAATCACCACCAGCGGAATACCGGCTTCCGCCAGTTTGGCGCCAAGCAGGCTGCCCACACGGCCATAGCCGACGATCAGCGCGTGGTTGCACATATCGACCGGGATCTGTTTCTCTTCTTCCACCGCTTCTTCCATGCTTTGCTCGTCGATGGTTTCGTTCTTCGCCAGGTAGCGTTCCAACAAGGTAAACAGCAGCGGGTTCAGCATGATCGAAAGAATCGCGCCGGCCAGCACCAGGTTGCGGCCGTGCTCTGACATCATCCCCAGCGCAATCCCCAGCCCGGCCAGGATAAAGGCGAATTCACCAATCTGCGCCAGGCTGGCGGAGATGGTCAGCGCGGTGCGCTTGGAGTGGCCGAACATTTTCACCAACAAGAACGCGGCAGCGGACTTACCGAACACGATAATCGCTAGCGTTGCCAGCACGGCCAGCGGTTCACGGATCAGAATCAGCGGATCGAACAGCATGCCGACAGAAACAAAGAACAGTACCGCGAAGGCATCGCGCAGCGGCAGCGTATCGTGTGCGGCACGGTGGCTTAGTTCGGACTCATTGAGCACCATGCCAGCGAAGAACGCCCCGAGTGCGAAGGAAACGTCAAACAGGCCGACGGCGCCATAGGCAATCCCCAGCGCCAATGCCAGCACCGCCAGCGTAAACAGCTCGCGTGAGCCGGTGCTGGCGGTTTTTGACAGGATCCAGGGCACCAGGCGGCGGCCGACTACGATCATCAATGCGATGAAGGCGATCACTTTCCCGATAGTCATCGCCAGCTCGGTCAGTAACTGGCCGGTGCTGGCATTGCCGCTGCCCATCAGGTTACCGACGGCCGGCAGCAACACCAGCGTCAGCACCATGGCCAAATCTTCAACAATCAGCCAGCCAATGGCGATTTGCCCGCGCTGGCTGTCGATCAGTTGCCGCTCTTCCAGGGCGCGCAGTAACACCACGGTACTGGCCGTGGACAAGCACAGCCCGAACACCAGGCCGGAAATCAAATCCCAGTCGAGCAGTTTCGCCAGGCCCATCCCCAGCAGGGTGGCGACGGCAATCTGCGCGACGGCGCCGGGAATGGCAATGGATTTTACGGCTAGCAGGTCTTTTAGCGAGAAGTGCAGGCCAACACCAAACATCAGCAGGATCACACCGATTTCCGCCAGTTCGGGCGCCAATGAGGTATCCGCCACGAAACCCGGGGTGAACGGGCCGGCCAGCACGCCGGCGGCCAGGTAGCCCACCAACGGTGAAATCCGCAGGCGGTTTGCCAGCATACCAAGCAGGAAGGCCAAAACCAGCCCCCCGACAATGGTTGTGATCAGCGGTGTAGAATGGTGCATCCAGACTCCTTCTCGTTATAAATCACAGGGGGTTTGCGGCGTGTAATCAAGATTACAGAAAGATACATTTAGTTTATTGCATTTATACGCGCTTTGCTTGGCTAAATGTGTAGCTTTTGTAAAAAAGCAGAGGATTCTGCCTGCTGACCGATGAAGAGAGGATTTGTGAGCAGATAAGTAAAATTGCCTTGATTTATCGGGGAGATTACCCGGCCTGCTTATGCGTTTCAGCCGGGAATATCGCCGGGGCTACTGCGCGTTGTGTTCAATATTCGGCAGTAAAACGGTAATAATGCCGATCAGTGGCAGGAAAGCACAAATTTGGTAGACCAGATCAATGCCGGCCAAATCAGCAATATAGCCCAGCACTGCCGCGCCTAACCCACCCATGCCGAAGGCAAAACCGAAGAAGAGGCCGGAAACCATGCCCACTTGGCCCGGAATCAGCTCCTGAGCATAGACCAGGATGGCAGAAAAGGCCGAAGCGAGGATTAATCCAATAATCACGGTTAAAACGCCGGTCATTTCCAGTGATGCATAGGGTAAAACAAGGGTAAACGGTGCCGAACCGAGTATTGAGCCCCAAATAACATACTTTCGGCCAAAGCGATCCCCTAATGGCCCGCCGATAATGGTGCCGGCGGCAACGGCGAACAGAAAAGCAAACAAATGTATCTGGGCATTCTGCACGGAAACGCCAAACTTATGTATCAGATAAAAGGTGTAATAGCTGCTGATGCTGGCCAAGTAGAAGTATTTTGAAAAAATCAGCAACAACAGAATAGCGAGTGAAAAAATCACCGTGCGTTTCGGCCATGTTTGCAGCACCTGGGCGCTCATGGTTTTTTTCAGAAAGCCCTGTTGCTGTTGTTGGTACCACTTACTGACCTGCAGCAGCACGACGATCGCCAGCAACGCCGCCAGTGAGAACCAGGCCACGTTGCCTTTGCCATAGGGGGCTATAATCAAGGCGGCCAGCAGCGGGCCGAGCGAGCTGCCAAAGTTGCCCCCCACCTGGAATAACGACTGCGCCAGCCCATGCCGGCCACCGGAGGCCATCCGCGCCACGCGTGATGATTCAGGGTGAAACACGGAAGAGCCGGTGCCCACCAGCGCGGCAGCGAGCAGCACCAGCGGGAAAGTCTGGGCAAAGGCCATCAGCAGCAGGCCGGTGAGCGTGAAGCCCATGCCGATGGGCAGTGAATAAGGCTGCGGGTGTTTATCCGTGTAATAACCGATGAGCGGCTGCAGCAGCGATGCGGTTAACTGATAGGTCAAGGTGATCATGCCGATCTGGACAAAGCTCAGGCTGAATTCCGACTGCAACATCGGGTAAATGGCCAGGATCAGCGATTGGATCATATCGTTGAGCAGGTGTGAAACGCTGATGGCGCCGAGGATGGGATAGGCAGTGCCCTTTAGCGCACTGCGTTGGGCGCACAGCCCGCTGCTTTCACTGCGATCGGTCATTAATAGTTAGCCTGGTATGTTTTTTAATTTAAGTAAGCAACATCTTAGTCGATTATTCGGGCTTTATCATGGCTGAAATAATTTGATTTACCTGGCAAAAATTTGAAATCACCCCTTCGGTTCACGTTACAATTCCGCGCACGCAAAAACTGTTATTCATTATTTACGGAGTTCCTCCATGCGTTTCTCGCTTAAAACCACCGCATGTATGTTGGCTGTTTCCCTGGCAAGTCTGCCCTGGGGGGCCAACGCCTGGGAAAAGGATAAAACTTACGACATCACGATCCTGCACACCAACGATCATCACGGCCGCTTTTGGCAAAACGATCGCGGCGAATACGGCCTAAGCGCCCAGAAAACGCTGGTCGACAGTATCCGCCAGGAAGTTGCGGCGCAGGGCGGTAGCCTATTGCTACTCTCGGGCGGGGATATTAACACCGGGGTGCCGGAGTCTGATTTGCAGGATGCCGAACCGGATTTCCGCGGTATGAAACTGATCGGTTACGACGCTATGGCGTTGGGTAATCATGAATTCGATAACCCACTGAGCGTGCTGCGCCAGCAGGAAAAATGGGCCGGCTTCCCGCTGCTTTCCGCCAATATTTACCAGAAAAGCACCCAGCAACGGCTGTTTAAACCCTACGCGCTGTTTGATAAGCAGGGGGTGAAAATCGCGGTCATCGGGCTGACGACGGACGATACCGCCAAACTGGGCAACCCGGAATATTTTACCGATATCGAATTTCACCCGCCGGCGGCCGAGGCGAAACGAGTAGTGGAACAACTGCGTGAGCAGGAAAAACCGGATGTGATCATCGCGGCGACCCACATGGGCCACTACGATAACGGCCAACATGGTTCCAATGCGCCGGGGGACGTGGAAATGGCGCGCAGCCTGCCGGCCGGCTACCTGGATATGATTGTCGGCGGCCATTCGCAAAACCCGGTATGCATGGCCAGCGAGAACCATAAGCAGGTGGACTACGTGCCGGGAACCCCGTGCGCGCCGGATCGCCAGAACGGCACCTGGATTGTTCAGGCACACGAATGGGGCAAGTACGTTGGGCGCGCTGATTTCCAGTTCCGCAATGGCGAACTGAAGCTGGTGCACTATCAACTGATCCCGGTCAACCTGAAGAAAAAGGTGGAACAGGCGGGCAGCAGCCAGTTTGCCTATTACACTCATGAGATCCCGCAGGATACGGGGATGTTGAAACTGCTGACGCCGTTCCAGGACAAAGGCACCGTGCAGTTGAAGCAGACGATTGGCCACGTTAACAGCCGGCTGGAAGGGGATCGCAGCAAAGTGCGCTTTGAACAGACTAATCTGGCGCACCTGATTTTGGCGGCCCAGAAAGAGCGTGTTAACGCAGATTTCGCCATCATCAGCGGCGGCGGGGTGCGCGATTCCATCGATGCTGGCGACATTACCTACAAGGATGTGCTGAAGGTACAGCCGTTTGGCAACACGCTGGTGTATATAGATATGCCAGGCCGCGATCTGGAAAAATATCTGGCGGTAGCGGCCAACATGAAACCGGATTCCGGTGCTTACGCGCAGTTTATCGATGTGAGCCTGATCGCCGACGGCAAGGGCGTGAGCGCGGTGAAAATCAACGGCGAACCTTTGCAGGCGGATAAAACCTACCGCATGGCGATGCTGAATTTTATCGCGTTAGGGGGCGATGGCTACCCACGGATTGATTCACTGCCGGGCTACGTGAATACCGGTTTTATCGATGCGGAAGTGCTCAAGCAGTATATTGAAAAACATTCCCCGCTGGATGCGGCGGCCTATGCGCCGCAGGGCGAGATCGTTTACCGTTAAGCGCAAGAAACCCACCCGGCGCTGCCAGGCGCCGGGTTATGTGCCTGCGCCGGGGTTAATCCCGTTTGGCGATGTCGGCAAATGAAGCGGCCAGCAGGCGGCACAAATCGCCGGCGGCCAGCTCAATGTCCAGGCCGCGTTTACCGCCGGAGACAAAGATAGTGGCGAATTGCTGCGCCGGGCTGTCGATCACCGTTGGCAGCCGTTTCTTTTGCCCAAGCGGGCTGATGCCGCCCACCAGATAGCCGGTGACGCGCTGCGCCAGCGTAGGATCGGCCATCTCCGCCTTTTTGGCGCCTAACGCCTTGGCGACTTTCTTTAAATCCAACTGGCTGGCGACCGGCGTGACGGCGACCGCCAGTTTTTTGGCATCACCATTGAGCGCGACCAGCAGCGTTTTATAAACCTGGTCGGCGTTCAGCCCCAGCTTTTTGACCGCTTCATCGCCAAAGTTGGTTTCTTCGCTGTCGTGGTGATAGGTGTGGAGAGTAAATGCGACTTTTTGTTTTTCAAGCAGGACAACTGCGGGTGTCATAGTGTGTTTTCCCAAATATATCCCGAAGGACAAGTTGCAACACGGAGCAACAAAATTACCTGTATGGCCCTGAGACAACCGGCGAATGCGTCCGCCCGGTTGTTACCCTGTCGATTGTAACCGCCTGGCGGTTTCAATACGAATAACAAGCATATCAAAAATGCCGCGTTGACTGACCAATAGCCATATTGGTTTTTTACTGCGCTTGCAGCATCGCCGGCAGATTGTCTTCGCCATACAGGTGCAGCGCGCCTACGGCGACCACGTATTTACCCGGCGGCAGCGCCTGTAGCTGCTGTTGCCAGGCCCGGTTGCGCTGGTGCATCAGCACGTCAAACAGGCCGGCGCTGAAGGTGGCGGGCAGGCGCTCCTGCATACTGCCCGGCCTGGCATCCAGCCACCAGCCGATCATGGTTTGCAGCAGGCGCGCGTTGGTATGCCAGTGTTCCAGCGTATCGCGCAGCAGTGCGATACCGCCTTCCGGCAATTGCTCCAGCATGTTGAGCTGTTGATCGGCGCCTTCCAGCTCGATCACCGTTTTCTGCTGTTCTCTGGCCGCCCGCAGCAGTTGGTAATCAATGCCGTATTCCCCGCGCAACCCCAGTCTTTGCGCCTGGCGCGCCTGCATCATCAGCGCCACTTGCCAGGCGGGAAGAGTGGAAAACGTCTCTACGTGGGTTCCCAACGCCTGGCACAGCGCCTGCAACTGCTGGAACTCTGCAGCAGAAAGGCGTTGTGCCAGTTCCGGCGCCGTGTCGGTGTGATCGAACGGCGATGCGGCTTCGGTGATGTCGGCTTCGACGATTAGCGCATCGGCCTGTTTCAGGTGTGCGAGCAGCCTGGCCGGCAGCGGCGCCATATCCACCGTGCCCATATGGATGCTGCCCACCAAATGCAGTTGGCGATCGCCCGGCAGCGTGATATCCAGCGCCGGGTAGGGGTAGGCCATCGGGGAAATAATGCCAAGGAAAGCGGCAATGCGGCGTAACAGTTGACCCATACAGCGGCTCCTGGTTAACGTTTACACCATGCTAAACGCTATCCACTGGACAAGAAAGCCTTTAGGGTGAATGAATTATCCCGGCGCCCGCCAGGCCCGAACTTGTCGGAACCCGGCGAGGTGATGGATTATGCTTTGGGTTTAAAACGCAGTAGCCGGTTGGCGTTGCTGACCACGGTAATGGACGATAGCGCCATGGCCGCGCCGGCGACCACCGGGCTAAGCAGCGTGCCGGTCAGTGGGTACAACACGCCAGCGGCAATCGGGATGCCCAGAGTGTTATAGATAAACGCCCCCAGCAGGTTCTGCTTCATATTGCGCAGCGTGGCTTTGGCCAATATCAGGGCGTCGGCCACGCCGTTGAGGCTGTGGCGCATCAGGGTGATCGCCGCGGTTTCAATGGCGATATCGCTGCCGCTGCCCATGGCGATGCCAACGTCGGCCTGCGCCAGCGCCGGGGCGTCGTTGATGCCGTCGCCGATCATCGCCACGCGCTGGCCCTTGGCCTGTAATTGCTTAATGGCTTCGGCCTTGCCCTCCGGCAGTACGCCGGCAATCACGCGATCGATACCGGCTTCTTTGGCAATGGTATTGGCGGTAACGGGGTTATCGCCGGTCAACATCACCAATTGGTAGCCCATCTGATGCAAACGTTGCAGCGCGGCGACGCTGTCATCGCGCAGTGGATCGCGGATGGCGAACAGCGCCGCCGGTTTGCCATCCACCGCCAGCACCACTGGCGTGATGCCGCGTTCCGCCTGCTGCTGTATTGGCCCCTCCAGTTCAGCCGTGTTGATCTGGTTATCCTGCAGCAGGCGGGCATTGCCCAACAGCAGCTTCGCGCCGTCAACCTCTCCGCTGATGCCGCTGCCGCGCAGCGTGCGCAACCGTTGAACCACCGGCAGCGCCTGGTTACCCGCGTGGGCGACGATAGCCCGGGCCAGCGGGTGATTGGCCCCCTGTTCCAACGCCGCCGCCCAGCGGATAGCCTGTTCCTGGCTCACCTGATTGAAGGTCTGCACTTCAACAACGCGCGGCAGCCCTTCCGTCAGGGTGCCGGTTTTATCGAACACCAGCGTATCGAGCCGGCTGGCCTGCTGCAGCGCATCGGCATCGCGCACCAGCACGCCGAATTCCGCCGCCCGGCCGACGCCGGCGATGACCGACATGGGCGTTGCCAGCCCCAGCGCGCATGGGCAGGCGATGATCAGCACCGTGGTGGCGATCACCAGCGTATACGCCAGGTTTGGCTGCGGGCCAAAGAAGAACCAGATCGCCGCGCTGAACAATGCCACGGCAACTACCGCCGGCACAAACACCGCCGAGATGCGATCGGCGAGCTGGCCGATCGCCGGTTTACTGCTTTGCGCCTGTCGCACCAGTTTAATGATGCGCGCCAGCGTGGTATGGCTGCCGATCGCCGCTGCGCGGAACAGCACGCTGCCGTCTTCTACCAGGGTGCCGGCGTGAACCTTATCGCCAACGCCTTTTTGCTGCGGCACCGCCTCGCCGGTGAGCATTGCTTCATCCAGCCAGGCTTCGCCCTGCACGATCTCGCCGTCCACCGGCACGCGATCACCGGTGACCAACCGCAGCGTCATGCCGAGTTGCACGTCGGCCAAGGGAAGCGGCTTTTCGCCTTCGTCGCTGATCCAGCGCGCCACCGGCGGCGTTAAATCCAGCAGTCGCTCAAGCGCCTGGGAAGCACGCTGCCGCGCCCCTTGCTCCAGCGCATGGCCCAGGTTGATTAACCCGATGATCATTGCGCTGGCTTCGTAGTACAGGTGGCGCGCTTCCATCGGGAAGCTCGCAGGCCAGAGCGTGACGCCAAACGAATACAACCAGGCTGCACCCGTGCCGAGCGCCACCAGCGTATCCATCGTGGCGCCGCCGTTGCGTAATGCCCGCCAGGCGTTGCGATAGAAATGGCCGCCGGCGAAGATCATCACCAGCAATGTGATTATGCCCACCAGCAGCCAGGGGCGCTGGCTGTTTGGCGTGAGCGCCATGCTGCCGCCGAACAACCCCCAGGCCATCAAGGGGATCCCCAGCGCCAGGCCGAGCGCCGCCTGCCAGCGAAAACGCTTCATCGCCGCCTGAGCCGTTTGCTGTTGGCGCTCGCGCCGGGTGGTTTCATCAGCCAGAATTTCAGCGCCATAGCCGGCTTTTTCTACGGCGGTAATCAGCCGCTGAGGATCGGGGCGGCCGCTGACCAGCGCACTGCGTTCCGCCAGATTGACCCGTGCCTGTTCCACACCCGGCACGCTTTGCAATGCCTTCTGCACTTTATTGACGCAACTGGCGCAGCTCATGCCGCTTAATAACAACTGCAGGCTGTTTTCTTCATCGTGTTCTGCCGGAAGGGGAACCTGAGCCGCTGCCTGCGTTTCCGGCATGGATGGCACTGCATCAGCCAGCGGCTCAGTTTTTGGGGGCACAGCCCCGGCCAGGCTGGCCTGGTAGCCCGCTTGCTCGACGGCTTCAATCAGCGTTTGCGCCCCGGCATCGCCATACACTTTGGCTTTATCGAGGGTCACGTCGGCGGCAACCACGCCCGGCACGGCTTCCAGCGCTTTGCGGGTGGCGCCGACGCAGTGCATGCAGCTGAGGCCGGCTAGCTGGAGCTCGGTATCCGCCTGTTGCGCCAGCGTGGCTTGATAGCCGGCGGCGATGACGCTGTCGATCAACGCCTGGCTGGGCGCGCTGCCGGTCACTTTTGCATAGTGAACATCTACCTGCGCCTGTTCGACATCGTCGCGGCTTTCCAGAGCTTGTTTTACCCGCTGGGCACAGTTCATGCAGGATAATCCCTGCAGCGCCAGCACTGTGGTTTGTGACATGGTTTGGCTCCTCGCTGACGGGCCTTGTTCAAGGCTTGACCGTCATGACAATTTTCATTAAGAATGAGGTTAAACCTTCCCGCAAGGGGAAGGTCAAGGGGGGACGATGAATATCAGTGAGGTTGCCAAAAAAACCGGCCTGACCAGCAAGGCCATCCGTTTTTACGAGGAAAAAGGGTTGCTGACCGCGCCGCTGCGCGCCGGCAATGGCTACCGCTGCTATGGTTCGAAACAGATTGAAGAACTGACGTTACTGCGCCAGGCCCGCCAGGTGGGCTTTACGCTGGATGAATGCCGTGAGCTGGTGGCGCTGTTTAACGATCCCAAGCGCCACAGCGCCGATGTGAAGGCGCGTACGCTGCAAAAAGTCGCGGAAATTGAAAAGCACATGCAGGAGTTGGACGGTATGCGCCAACGTCTATTGGCGCTGGCGGAGCAATGCCCCGGCGACGAAGGGGCGGAGTGCCCCATTATTAATAACCTGGCAGGCTGCTGCCACTAGAAAGCCCATCTGGCAGGCGCAATGGCCGTGCGCTCCCCAAGAAGGGCACGGTTTAACGCGGCACTTTGCTGATGATAAGCGTGGTGCCTTCCACCGCCATCACTTCAACTTCGGTGCCTACCGGGTAGTCCTCGCTGGCCTGCGCGCGCCAACTGCCGTCACCAATGTTCACGCGCCCCAGGCCGTTGCTCACGGGCTCTGTCAACGTGGCGCGAAGGCCGATCAGGCTGCGCCCACGCTGGTTCAAGGGCGAAACAGCCTGGTTTTTCGCCGTCTGGCGCCGCAGCCAGGCCCACCACAACCAGGCGACCACCACGGTCAGCACCGCAAAGATAACGCCTTGCCAATCCCAGCCGAGCTGCGGCCATAGCCAGGCAATGGCGCCGGTCACCATCGCCGCCACGCCGCTCCATAGCAGGTAGCCGCCGGCGCCGAGTATCTCGGCCGCCAACAACAGGCCGCCAAGCGAGAGCCAGAACCCGTGTGGGTTCATGGCGATGCTGGCGATGATGTTCATTTTCCTTTGCTCTCTTTCAACAGCTCTGCAATGCCGCCAATGGAACCCAGCAGATTGCTGGCGTCCAGCGGCATCATGATCACCTTGCTGTTATTGGAGGAACCGATATTTTGCAGCGCTTCGGTATATTTCTGCGCCACGAAATAGTTGATCGCCTGAATATTGCCGCCGGCGATTGCGTCGGAAACCAACTGAGTGGCGCGGGCTTCCGCTTCGGCGGCGCGTTCACGGGCCTCTGCCTGCAGAAAAGCGGACTGGCGTTCACCTTCAGCCTTCAGAATTTGCGACTGTTTTTCCCCTTCGGCGCGCAGGATGGCTGCCTGGCGCACCCCTTCGGCTTCGAGAATATCCGCGCGTTTGGTACGTTCGGCCTTCATCTGGGCATTCATCGAGGCAATCAGCTCCGCTGGCGGGCGCACATCACGGATCTCAATGCGGGTGATTTTCACCCCCCACGGGTTGGTGGCCTCATCGACGATATGCAGCAGGCGGGTGTTGATGCTGTCGCGTTGCGAGAGCATTTCGTCCAGCTCCATGGAGCCTAAAACTGTGCGGAAATTCGTCATCGTCAGGTTAACAATGGCCTGTTCCAGATTGCTGACTTCATAAGCGGCGCGTGCCGGATCGATAACCTGAATAAAACACACCGCGTCGATTGCCACATTGGCATTGTCGCGCGAGATGACTTCCTGCGAAGGGATATCCAGCACCTGTTCCATCATATTGATTTTACGCCCGACGCGATCCATAAACGGCACCACCAGGTTCAGGCCGGGCATCAGGGTTTTGGTATAGCGGCCAAAGCGTTCCACGGTCCATTGAAAACCTTGCGGCACAATTTTTACGCCGGCAAAGACGACGATCAGAGCGACAACGATAATAATCGGGATAACGGTAATCATGGCATAACCTCCTGTCAGGCATTTGTAGCTGATAGTACGCTAGCGGTAAGGATAATTGCCAATTATTCACCGTCATACTCGTCATACTTCAAGTTGCAGGTGTGTTGGCTTTCCTCACTCACCCCAGTCACTTACTCCAGTAAGCTCCTGGGGGTTCGCTGCGTCGCCGCCTTCCTGCAACTCGAATTATTTAGAGTATATTACGCCGGAATCATGCCAAATGGGCATGAATTCAATAATTTTAATTCATTTCATGCTCTTGCCGCGCTTGGCTACAGTTAAAGGTAGCGTCGTTTTTTCTTTAAAAAAATTGTCATTTCAATTTGCGACAATGCGGTTTGGAATGGCGGGCAGAGCAAGGATTGTTATGAACTCGGTCAGTGTCGAACAACTCACGCACAAGAAAGATCGCTGGTATCAGATCGTTGAGAATATGCTCAGCGAAGCCGGCATTGCCATTAATGGCAATAATGCATGCGATATTCAGGTACACAATCCTGAATTATTCAAACGGGTGTTGCAGGAAGGCTCGCTCGGTTTTGGCGAAAGTTATATGGATGGCTGGTGGGATTGCGAGCGGCTGGACATTCTGTTCACCCAAATCCTGCGTGCCGGAATTGATGAACGGCTGCCGAAAAACATGGCGGATATCGCCCGCATCCTTTATGCCCGGTTGTTTAACCGCCAGTCCCGCCGGCGCGCCTGGCAGGTGGGGAAAGAGCACTACGATATCGGTAACGATCTGTTCGCCCGCATGTTGGATCCCTACATGCAGTATTCATGCGGTTATTGGAAGGATGCCACAACGCTGGAGCAGGCGCAGCAGAACAAGCTGAAAATGATCTGTGAAAAGCTGCAATTGAAACCGGGCATGTCGCTGCTGGATATTGGCTGCGGTTGGGGCGGCCTGGCCCAGTATGCGGCGCAGAATTACGGCGTTTCCGTGTATGGCGTGACGATCTCCGCCGAGCAGCAGAAACTGGCGCAGCAGCGCTGCGAAGGGCTGGATGTTCAGATCTTGCTACAGGATTACCGTGACCTGGAGCGGCAGTTTGACCGCATTGTCTCGGTGGGCATGTTTGAACATGTGGGGCCTAAAAACTACGATACCTATTTCACCGTAGCGGCGCGGAACCTGAAGCCAAACGGTTTGTTCCTGTTGCACACCATCGGCTCCAACCAGACCGATCTGAACGTTGATCCCTGGATCGACAAATATATTTTCCCCAACGGGTGCCTGCCTTCGGTGCAGCATATCGCTCAGGCGAGTGAAGGGCGGTTTATTATGGAAGACTGGCATAATATCGGGGCGGATTATGATCGGACGCTGATGGCATGGTATGAAAATTTCCGCCAGGCCTGGCCCGCGCTGGAGGGCAGCTATTCGGCGCGCTTTGAACGCATGTTCAGCTATTATCTGAACGCCTGCGCCGGGGCGTTCCGGTCACGTAATATTCAGCTGTGGCAGGTATTGTTCAGCCCAAGTGGCGTGCCGGGCGGCGTGCGGGTTTACCGCTAAGCGTAAGGCTAGGCGTGGGGAAGGAAGGGTTCACCCTCACCCCGGCCCTCTCCCACAGGGAGAGGGGGATACATATAGCTGGCAAATTAATACAGCAGGGAGTAGAGCTGGCGGCGGAACTTGGCGGCCAGCGCATCGCCGGTGCCGAGCGCAGCCATAATATCCATCAGCGTCTTGCGCGCATTACCGTTGGCGGCGGCCAGATCCTTTCTCAGATGCTCCATCAACAGCGTTAATGCTTCTTCATTGCGCCCAACCTGATGCAACTGCAGCGCAAGCTGGATGGCCAGGTCCACGTTGTCAGGCTGTTGTTGCACTTGCTGTTGCAACTGTTGGATCTCCGGGGTATCCGCTGCCTGTTTCAGCAGTTCAATCTGCGCCACCAGGCCCTGATAGCGGGTATCCTGATCCTGCAGCGGGATGGTCGCCAGCACCGCTTCGGCGTCTTCCGTGCGGTTCAAGGCGATCTGTGCTTCCGCCAGCGCCAGGCCGATATCACTGCGCTGGTTGCTAAGTTGCCACGCATCTTTCAGCAGCGGCAGCGCTTCCTGCGCTTGCCCTTCGGCAAGCAGCGCCGTTGCCTGCTCCAGTTTGAGATCTTCTTCCTTTGGCAAAAAACGCTGCAGCAAATCGCGAATAGCCTCTTCCGGCTGTGGGCCCTGGAAGCCGTCTACCGGCTGGCCGTCTTTAAACAGATAAACCGTTGGAATCGAGCGCAAGCCAAACTGCGAGGCGATCATCTGCTCGGCGTCGCAATCCACTTTTGCCAAAATAAACTGCCCGGCATACTCGGCCGCCAGTTTGTCCAGCACCGGGGTAAGCTGCTGGCAGTGTTGGCTGCGTTCGGACCAGAAGTAAAACAGCACCGGGACCGACATGGATTGATCCAGCGTCTGGTGCAGGTTGGTTTCGTTAATATCAACAACGGCTTGAGTTAGCATGTATTTTCTCTCTGAAACTTTCGGAGCCAATAAAGGCTACGTGGGGGCAGTGGCCGGCATCTTCAACCCCCCGGCGCGAATAATAGGGGCGAAACGCCGTTGCCGATGGTGCGCTTAGCCGTTGCTGCGCAGCAGCCAGTCGAGCGCCCGGCCAGGAAGAATACGGCGCAGTATGCTGAGCGCGTGGGCGATCAGCGTCACTGGGTAGCGCAATTTGGGGCGTGGGCTTTCCAGCGCATGGCGCAGTTTGGGCAGGATGGCTTCCGGCGGCAGCGTCAGGCGTTTGGCGATGCCGGGGTTATGCACCGGCTTATCGCGCAGCGCCTGATTCACGTTCTGGCTGAAATGGGTGGCGATCGGGCCGGGCTCGATCAGGCTCACCATGATGCCGCTGCCGTGCAGCTCCATGCGCAGCGCGTCCGACCAGGCCTCCAGCGCGAATTTGCTGGCGGCGTAGGCGCCGCGCCCCGCGCTGGCCACCAGCCCCATCACCGAACTGGTCTGGATAATGCGCCCTTCGCCGTGCGGCAGCATGGCGGGCAGCAGCAGTTGGGTCAGTTGGTGGGTACCGAACAGGTTGGTGGCGAACTGTTTTTCCAACTGGGCGCGGGAAATGCTGCTTAGCGGGCCGTAAACGCCAAAGCCGCCGTTATTGAACAGGCCATATAACCGGCCGCCGGTCAGTTCGATCACTTGGCTGGCCGCGCGTTCAACGCTGACGCTGTCGTCCAGATCCAACTCAATGCCCTCCAGCCCAAGCTGGCGCATGTTTTCCACGTCCTGTGGCTTACGGCAGGCCGCCAGCACGCGATAGCCGCGGTTACGCAGATCCTGCGCCGCTATCAAGCCGATCCCGCTGGAACAGCCGGTTATTAATACCGCTTTTTGCATAACTTTACCTACCGTACGGCCTTATTTAATGAGACTCATGTTTTACTAAGGGTTCCAGGCGCTCTGCCATCCAGGTAGCGATAAACGGCTGGGCATCCTGATTGGGATGCAATCCATCATCCTGCATCCATTCCGGTTTAATCACCACCTGTTCCATAAAGAACGGTAGCAGCGGAATGTTGAACTGCCCGGCAAGCTGCGGGTAAATGGCGCTGAAAGCGTCAGTATAGCGCTTGCCGTAGTTGGGCGGGATGCGAATCTGCATCAGCAGCGGCTGGGCGCCGGCCTGCTGGATTAGCGTGATGATCTGGCTGAGCTGCTGTTGAATATCGGGCGCCGGAAAGCCGCGCAGGCCATCGTTGGCGCCCAATTCAACCAGCACCCAGCGCGGCTGGTGCTGCTTTAGCAGCGCCGGCAGGCGCGCCAGCCCTTGGGCGCTGGTGTCGCCGCTGATACTGGCGTTAACCACCTGTGGGCTACCTGGCTGTTTCTGCCAGCGGGCGGCCAACTGCGTCGGCCAGGCCTGCGCCACCGGCAGGCGGTAGCCGGCGCTTAAACTGTCGCCCAAAATCAATAGGGTATCTGCGGCGGCAGCGCGTAAACTGAATAATCCCAACAGCAAAAGGAAGGGAAGATGCCAGCGGAAAACGTTCTTGAAGTTCATCATCTTAGTAAACACGTTGGTGAGGGGGAACATCGGCTCACCATACTTACCGGTGTCGAGCTGGTTGTCAAACCCGCGCAGACCATCGCCCTGATTGGCGAGTCCGGCTCCGGCAAATCGACGCTGCTGGGCATTCTGGCCGGGCTGGACGACGGCAGCACCGGCGAAGTGCGCCTGCTGGGGGAAAATCTGCCCGCGTTGGATGAAGAAAAACGTGCGGCGCTGCGCGCCAGGGACGTGGGGTTTGTCTTTCAGTCATTCATGCTGGTGCCGACGCTCAGTGCGCTGGAGAATGTGCAGTTGCCCGCATTGTTGCGCGGTGAGAGTGAACGCCAAAGCCGCGAGCAGGCGGTGCAACTGCTGGAGCAACTGGGCCTGGGTAAGCGCCTGGGCCACCTGCCGGCGCAGCTTTCCGGCGGTGAGCAGCAGCGGGTTGCGCTTGCCAGGGCCTTCAGCGGCCGGCCGCGGGTGCTGTTTGCCGATGAGC
The DNA here is from genome assembly GCF_039540155.1 of Gibbsiella greigii. Lineage (NCBI taxonomy): Bacteria > Pseudomonadati > Pseudomonadota > Gammaproteobacteria > Enterobacterales > Yersiniaceae > Gibbsiella > Gibbsiella greigii. The sequence continues at coordinate 105,353 of NZ_BAABEM010000052.1, read as the reverse complement.
CCACTGGCAACCTGGATCGCCAGACCGGCGTGCGCATCGCCGATTTGCTGTTTTCCCTCAACCGTGATTTTGATACCACGCTCATCCTGGTCACCCACGACGAAACGCTGGCGGCGCGCTGCCAGCGGCGGCTGCGCTTGCGTGAAGGCAAGCTGTGGGAGGAAGCATGATTTGGCGCTGGTTCTGGCGTGAGTGGCGTTCGCCTTCATTGCTGATTGTCTGGCTGGCGCTGACGCTGTCGGTAGCCTGTGTGTTGGCGCTGGGCAGCATCAGCGATCGGATGAACAAAGGATTAAGCCAGCAAAGCCGGGATTTTATCGCCGGCGATCGGGTTCTGCGCACGGCGCGCCCGGTGCCGGAAGGCTGGATCCTGGATGCGCAGCAGCAGGGGCTACAGGTGAGCCGCCAGCTGTCGTTCACCACCATGACCTATGCCGGCGACCGTCCGCAACTGGCGCAGGTAAAGGCGACCGATTTGGCCTATCCGTTATACGGCACGCTGGAAACGCGCCCGGCCAATGTGAAGCTGGAACCGGGTACGGTGCTGGTGGCGCCGCGCTTGTTGGCGCTGCTGAATGTGAAAGTGGGCGATAACCTGGATGTGGGCGACACCACGCTGCGCATCGCCGGTGAAATTATTCAGGAGCCAGACTCTGGCTTTAACCCGTTCCAGACGGCGCCGCGCATCATCATCAACCTGGCGGACGTGGATAAAACCGGCGCGGTGCAGCCCGGCAGCCGTTTGAGCTATCGCTATATGTTCGCCGGCGCGGCGGAGGATATCCAACGCTATGAAGATCGCCTGGTGCCGCAGCTTACGCCGGGGCAGCGTTGGTACGGGCTGGAGGATTCCGGCAGTGCGCTGGGCAAATCACTGCAGCGCTCGCAGCATTTTCTGTTGATGTCCGCGCTGTTGACGCTGCTATTGTCGATCGCCGCCGTGGCGGTGGCGATGAGCCATTATTGCCGTAGCCGTTACGATCTGATCGCGGTGTTAAAAACCCTCGGTGCCGGGCGCAAGGCACTGCGGCGCCTGATCGCCGGCCAATGGCTGGCGGTGTTGGTGCTGGCCGGGGTTTGCGGCAGCGTCATCGGCTTAGCGTTTGAGGCGTTGCTGATCCGCCTATTGGCACCGGTGCTGCCGGGGGAATTGCCCGCCGCCAGCGCCTGGCCTTGGCTATGGTCGATCGGCGCATTGGTGATGATTTCACTGCTGGTGGGGCTGCGGCCATACCGCCAATTGCTGGCGACGCAGCCGCTGCGGGTATTGCGGCGTGATGTGGTGGCCAACGTATGGCCGCTGCGTTATTTCCTGCCGGCGGCCTTGCTGATTGTGGTGCTGCTGTTGGCGGCGCTGATGGGCGCCAGCACGCTGCTGTGGTCAATCTTAGCCGGGATCGTGGTTCTCGCGTTGCTGTTGGGCGCCATCGGCTGGGGCAGCCTGATGGTGCTGCGGCGCATTACGTTAAAAAATCTGGCGCTGCGGTTGGCGGTCAACCGCCTGTTGCACCAGCCGTGGGTGACGATCAGCCAGCTAGGGGCGTTTTCGCTGTCGTTTATGCTGTTGGCGCTGCTGCTGGTGATGCGCGGCGATATGCTCGATCGCTGGCAGCAACAGTTGCCGCCGGGCACGCCGAACTACTTCCTGCTGAACATGAATGATGCGCAGATGCCCCAGGTGAAGGCATTCCTGGCGCAGCATAAGGTGCATGAGGAAACCTTCTATCCGATTGTTCGCGTGCGGCTGGCTGAAATTAACCAACAGGCGGCGACGGAACGGGTGCATGAAGACGATCCGGGCGGCGAAGCGGTGAACCGCGAATTGAACCTGACCTGGCTGGCGGCGTTGCCGGACCACAACCCGCTGGTGGCCGGCACCTGGCCGCCAAAGGCCGGGGAAGTGTCGATGGAGCAGGGCGTGGCCAAGCGCCTGAATGTCAAACTGGGGGATACGCTGACCTTTAGCGGCGATACCCAGACATTCAGCGCCAAAGTCACCAGCCTGCGGCAGGTGGACTGGGAAAGCCTGAAGCCGAATTTCTACTTTATTTTTCCGCCGGGCGGCCTGGACGGCCAGCCGCAAACCTGGCTGACCAGTTTCCGTTACGATGGCGACGGCAGCATGTTGACCCAGCTTAACCGCCAGTTTCCATCGCTCAGCCTGATGGATGTGGGGGCGATCCTGCAACAAATCGGCGGCGTGTTGCAGCAGGTGAGCCGTGCGCTGGAGGTGATGGTGGTGTTGGTGGTTATCTGCGGGGGCTTATTGCTGTTGGCTCAGGTGCAAGTGGGGATGCGCCAGCGGCGGCAGGAGTTGGTGGTTTACCGGACGCTGGGTGCCGGTAAGCGCCTGCTGCGCGGCACGCTCTGGTGCGAATTTGCGCTGTTGGGGCTGGGGGCCGGTATTGCCGCCGCGCTGGGTGCGGAAGCGGCGCTGTGGCTGCTGCAAAGCCGGGTGTTTGACTTCCCCTGGGAGCCGACCGTGCTGCTGTGGTGGGCGTTGCCGCTGTTCAGTGCGCTGTTGCTTTCGCTGTGTGGCGGTTGGTTAGGCGTGCGTTTGCTGCGCGGCAAGGCGCTGTTTCGCAATTACGAAGGGTGATTGCTCGATAGCTTGAAACGTGCGCTCCCGCTTTCTGGCGCTGGCTTGCCCCTCTCCCGGTGGGAAAGGGGCAAGCCGAAACCGCGGCAGTGAAAATGTCTGGGCGTTAGCCCAGCTTTTGCTGCGCCCACTCCAGCCCGCTTTGGTACTCGGCCGGCAACAGCGGCGCCAGCGCCTGTAACGCCTGCTGCAATGCGGCGCCGTGCGGATCGTTTAAGTTCAGATGGCCGACCTTGCGCCCGGGGCGTACTTCTTTTTCATACCAGTGCAGCCGCACCAGCGGCAGCGACAGCCATTGCGTATTCACCGCGGTGCCGATCAGGTTGACCATCACCGACGGCGTGTTAACCACCGGCTTCGGCAACGGCAAACCCAGGATCGCCCGCAGGTGCAGTTCAAACTGACTGATCGACGCCCCGTTTTGCGTCCAGTGGCCGCTGTTGTGTACGCGCGGCGCCAGTTCGTTGATCAACAAACGATCGCCGACGGTAAAGCATTCCATCGCCATCACCCCAACGTAGTCGAGCTCGTTAAGGATTGCGCCGAGCATCTGTTCGGCCTGCTGTTGCAACGCCGGGAGCGGCTGTGGCAGCGCAACGCTGGTGCGCAGAATGCCGTCCTGATGCAGGTTGTGGGTCAGCGGGTAAAATACCGCCTGGCCATCATGGCCGCGCGCGCCCACCAGCGACACTTCGCCAGAGAAATTGATCCCCTGTTCAACGATGCATTTGCCGTAGGCATCGGCCGGCAGCTCATTCTCCTGGCCGGGGCGCAGGCGCCATTGGCCGCGGCCGTCATAGCCGCCGACGCGCCGTTTCACGATGGCCAACTCGCCCAGTTGGGAAAACACCTGCGGCCATTCGCTGGCATCGGCCAGCAGTTGCCAGGGGGCGGTCGCCAGGTTGAGCCGATCCAGCAGCTGTTTTTGCGTCAGGCGATCGGCCAGGCGCGGGAAAATGTCGCGGTTGACGAATGCGTTATGGCGCGCCAGTTCGCGCGTGAGCGCGGTTTCCGGCCAGCGCTCGATTTCCGCGGTAATCACACTGTTTTGATACGGCACCGCTTCCGGTTCGGCATCAAGGCCAACCGGATAGACCGCAATGCCCAAAGGCTCGCCGGCCTGGCGCAGCATGCGCCCCAATTGGCCGTTACCCAGTACGCAAACCGGTTTCATGCTTCCTCCCGTGGATCCGGGTTATTCAGCACTTCATCGGTTTGCGCCTGGCGCCAGGCTGCCAGGCGCTGCGCCAACGCGTTGTCGTGCAGCGCCAGGATCTGCGCCGCCAGCAGGCCGGCATTGGCCGCACCGGCTTTGCCGATGGCCAAGGTGCCCACCGGGATGCCGCGCGGCATCTGCACGATGGAATACAGGCTGTCGACGCCGCTCAGCGCTGCGCTTTGCACGGGAACCCCCAACACCGGGACCAGCGTTTTGGCCGCCAGCATGCCGGGCAAATGCGCCGCGCCGCCCGCACCGGCGATGATCACATCAAAACCGTTGCCGCTGGCCCGTTCGGCAAAGCTGAACAGTTTGTCCGGGGTGCGGTGGGCAGAGACGATCTCGACGTGGAATGGAACGTTCAGTGCGGTGAGGACGTCGGCGGCGAATTGCATGGTGGCCCAGTCACTTTTGGATCCCATCACAATTGCGATTTTAGCTCCGGCTTGGGTGGCTGAAGCGGCGTTGGCTCCCATGGGTATAAGGCTCCTGTAAATGATACAAGCTTTGGCCGGTTGCGCGGGTGGCAGGCCGTTTGAGGGCGTAGAGCATAACATGTGAGCACGGCGAGGAAAACGGTTGCGTCGCCGCTTTTCACCGGCAAACACGGGAATTTTTTAGCGCGTGTTAACGGCCGCCGCGTAAACAACGCCTTATGGCGGCGTTGGCGAAGGCGGCGGGACTAAAATGGGAAGCGGATCAATTCAACGCCGTTTGCGCTGACCTTAACCATCGAACCTTCGCTGTGCCAGGCGCCGAGCACCACCCGGTGCGCCTCGCCGCTGCTTAACGCGAGCGTATGCACCGCCGGCCGATGGGTATGGCCGTGGATCATCCAATGCACCTGGTGGCGCAGCATGGCCTGCTCTACCGCGTGTTGGTTAACATCCATGATCGCTTCAGATTTGTACTGATTGCTCTGTTGGCTGTGTGCACGCATGTTGGCGGCGATCTTCAGGCGCCAGCGCAGCGGCATGGCAAGAAATAGCGCTTGGATCACCGGGTTGTGCACCCGGCGGCGGAACCGCTGGTAGGCGTGATCGTCCGTACACAGCGTATCGCCATGCAGGATCAGGATCTTTCTGCCGTACAGATCGAGGACTTTTTCTGCCGGCAGCAGCGCCATGCCGCTTTCGCGCGCAAAGCGTTTGCCCAGCAGAAAATCGCGGTTGCCGTGGATAAAGTAGCAGGGCACGCCGGCCAGCTGCAGTGCTTTCAACGCGGCGGCGACTTCACGGTGCAGCGGTTGCGGATCGTCATCGCCAATCCAGGCTTCGAACAGATCGCCAAGGATGTACAGTGCGTCGGCATGGATCGCATCACGTTGCAAAAAACGCAGAAAACCGGCAGTAATTGCCGGTTCCTGTGCGCATAAATGCAAATCTGCAATGAACAGGGTGCTCATGCAGTTGCGATTATTCGCTGACGGTAACGCTGTTGATCACTACATCTTCAATCGGAACGTCCTGGTGCATGCCGCTGCGGCCGGTTTTCACGCCTTTGATTTTGTCGACGACGTCCAGGCCTTCAACCACTTCGGCAAATACGCAGTAGCCCCAGCCCTGAGCGTTTTCGCCACGGAAGTTCAGGAAGTCATTGTCGACAACGTTGATGAAGAACTGGGCGGTGGCAGAGTGCGGATCGTTGGTGCGGGCCATTGCCAGGGTGCCACGGGTGTTTTTCAGGCCGTTGTTGGCTTCGTTTTTGATTGGCGCCTGGGTGCTTTTCTGGTTCATGCCTGGCTCAAAGCCGCCGCCCTGGATCATGAATCCATTGATAACACGGTGGAAGATGGTGTTGTCGTAGAAGCCTGCACGGCAGTAGTTCAGGAAGTTTTCAACGGTAACCGGCGCTTTGTCAGCAAAGGTCTTGATAACGATATCGCCGTGGTTGGTGTGGAAAGTAACCATATTTTAATCCTAACAAGGTGAAGTGAGATGCCACATATACGCTCAACATACGCGTTGCCGGAAAGCCAGCGCGCCTGTCATTACAGCGTGCACGATCAGACCGCTCTTATAACATATCTCACTTAGCGAGTCAGTATTGGCGGGTTGGGGCGGTATGTTGCAATACGGGATTTTTTGCCCTGCCTGGTGATACTATTCATGGTTATGAGCTTTTTTACCGGCCTGGGCAGCAAACCCGTGCCTGAACCTTGCATTACATCACCCTTCGGGGTTCAATACGCAGCATTAAGTTGATGCCCTGTAATCAATACTGTTATCACGTACACCACGGAATATCCTGATGCTAAAGATTTTTAATACCCTGAGTCGCCAAAAAGAGGAATTCAAACCTATTCATGCCGGGAAAGTAGGCATGTACGTGTGCGGGGTGACTATTTATGATTTGTGCCACATTGGCCACGGGCGCACCTTTGTCGCCTTTGACGTGGTGGCGCGCTATCTGCGCTACCTGGGCTACGATCTGGATTATGTGCGCAATGTTACCGACGTTGACGACAAAATCATTCGCCGCGCGGCGGAAAACGGCGAAACCTGCGAGCAACTGACGGCGCGCATGCTGGCCGAGATGCACGCGGATTTCGATGCGCTGCTGATCGAACGGCCAGACCAGGAGCCGCGCGCTACCCAGCATATTGGCGAAATTATCGCGCTTACCGAGCGCCTGATCGCGCGCGATCATGCCTATGTGGCGAGCAACGGCGACGTGATGTTCGCTATCGACAGCGATCCGGATTACGGCTTGCTGTCGCGCCAGGATCTGGATCAACTGCAGGCCGGCGCGCGCGTGGAAATCGATGACGTAAAACGCAACCCGATGGACTTCGTGCTGTGGAAGATGTCCAAGCCGGGCGAGCCGAGCTGGCAATCGCCATGGGGGCCGGGCCGCCCAGGGTGGCACATTGAGTGCTCGGCGATGAACTGCAAACAGCTTGGCACCCATTTCGATATCCACGGCGGCGGCTCGGATCTGATGTTCCCACACCATGAGAACGAGATCGCCCAATCAAGCTGTGCGCACGACGGCCCGTACGTCAATTATTGGATGCACTCCGGCATGGTGATGATTGACAGAGAGAAGATGTCTAAATCCTTAAACAACTTCTTTACCATCCGTGACGTGTTGGGGCATTACGATCCTGAAACCGTGCGTTATTTCCTGATGTCCGGCCATTATCGCAGCCAGTTGAACTACAGCGAAGAGAACCTGAAACAGGCGCGTGCTTCGCTGGAGCGCTTGTACACTGCGCTGCGCGGCACCGACGCCGCGGCCCTGCCAGCCGGCGGTGAAGCCTTTGAGGCACGCTTCCGGGAAGCGATGGACGATGATTTCAACACGCCGGAAGCCTATTCGGTGCTGTTTGATCTGGCCCGCGACGTCAACCGCCTGAAAGGGGAAGATATGGCGGCGGCCAACAGCCTGGCGGCGGAGCTGCGCAAACTGGCGAAGGTGCTTGGCCTGTTGCAGCAGGAGCCAGAGCAGTTTTTGCAAAGCGGCGCACAGGCGGATGACGGTGAGGTGGCGGAGATTGAAGCGCTGATCAAACAACGCAACGACGCCCGCCAATCCAAAGACTGGGCGGCAGCAGATGCGGCGCGCGATCGCCTAAACGAAATGGGTATTGTGTTGGAAGACGGCGCGCAGGGAACGATCTGGCGCCGTAAGTAACCGTGATAATGGCAACCTGCGTGGCGGGTTGCCCGCTTTCCACCGCGGTTTTCAACGATAGCCGGCGGCGATAACAGTGCAGCCGGCCATCAATAGGGCAGGGTTACGCAGTTACGGTGATCTGTTGCCCGGCGTAGCTGACCGTTTGCCCGGCGAGGATTTTGCAACGCTTACGGGTTTCCACCGCGCCGTCTACCGTAACCAAGCCATCGGCAATGGCGTTTTTCGCCTGCGCGCCGCTTTCGCTCAAGCCTTCCAGTTTCAGCAGATCGCACAGTTCGACGTGCGGGTATTTACCCAGGGAAAAGGTTGCCATCTTAGTGGTTCTCCGTGTCATGGTACTCTTCACACGCCTGTAGCGTGTTTTGGATCAACGTGGCGACCGTCATTGGCCCAACGCCGCCCGGTACGGGGGTGATGTACGAGGCTTTGGCGGCGGCTTCTTCAAACAGCACGTCACCCACTACTTTACCGCTTTCCAGCCGGTTGATGCCCACATCGATCACGATCGCGCCTTCTTTGATCCATTCACCCGGGATAAAGTTCGGCTTGCCGACGGCGACGATAAGCAGATCGGCATGTTCGATATGGTGGCGCAGGTTTTTGGTAAAGCGGTGGGTGACGGTGGTGGTGCAACCCGCCAGCAGCAGCTCCATACTCATTGGGCGGCCAACGATGTTGGACGCGCCGACCACCACGGCATTCAGCCCGAAGGTATCGATGTTGTAGCGCTCCAGCAGGGTGACGATACCGCGTGGTGTGCAGGGGCGCAGCTTCGGCGCACGCTGGCACAGGCGGCCGACGTTGTACGGGTGGAAGCCATCAACGTCTTTATCCGGCAGGATGCGCTCAAGCACTTTGACGTTATCGATACCGGCCGGTAGCGGCAACTGCACTAAGATGCCGTCGATTTCTGTGTCTGCGTTCAGCGTGTCGATCAGGGCCAGCAGCTCCGCCTCAGAGGTGGAGGCGGGCAGATCGTAAGAGCGGGAAATAAAGCCGACCTCTTCACAGGCGCGGCGCTTGCTAGCGACGTAAATCTGTGAGGCCGGGTTTTCACCGACCAGTATCACCGCCAGGCCGGGAGCACGTTTGCCAGCGGCCAGACGTTGTTTAACATGCTCAGCCACTTCATTTCTAACCTGCTGCGCAATCGTTTTACCATCAATAATTTTTGCTGCCATCAGTGAGGAAATCCATCAATTAAGAAAAGCGGGGGGATGGCGCTATTTTGTCAGAAGCTGGCCGCGCTGTCAGGCGTTGAATCAGGGTTATTGCGTGGAACGGCGTCGGACTTGGCTGATTTGCGGCTTTTTAGCTGCCATAACACAGGGGGGATTGGTGCCGGTGGCAGGGGGGAATGCTAAGGCCGCTGGGTGAAATAGCAATGATTAACGGTGGGATAGCGATGCCGCATGTGCGAAAAATCGCCATAAGGCACCGCTGCCGGCGCAACCCTATGAAAAGGCATTGACTCAGTACCGGCTGACCGTATAATCCCAACCCGCAACCCCCGGTTGCCGCATCCCAATGCGCCCTTAGCTCAGTTGGATAGAGCAACGGCCTTCTAAGCCGTAGGTCACAGGTTCGAGCCCTGTAGGGCGTACCATTAAATATCAATGGGTTACGTCTCTCAACCTGTTTTCTCTTTTCCTGTGTGGGACAGATTTGGGACTCCCCCCGAAAATCGCATCTATGGAATTGCCTGCTCAACTGCAATTGTTGGCGCGGTCGGTTTCCAGTACAGCTTCGATGTTTATCTGTTCCCGTTTTGCTGCCGCGTCTAATTGGTCCGAGTAAATAGTTAAACCTCCGCTTCTTTTATCCCATGAGAGAACGCGGTGCTGATTTTATCGATATGTTCATTAATGGCGTTCAGAACCGGTCAGGTAGCTGCTGCGATATGCTATGCTGATCCGCCCCAGAGTGGGGCTTTACATCCAATATGGAGTAATAAAATGAACGATAATAGAAAATTTATTATTGACCGAGAAAACTTACCTCCTTTGTATCCAACTCATCGACATTCGTCTGAGTTTTGGGAGCAACTAGGGCGAACAGTGGCTACATTTGGTTTCCTGGAAGAAGTACTTGGTAAAGCCATCTTTGCGTTTACAGCAACAAAAAATTATAACAGCGAAGATATAGAAAAAGCCTGTTACGCATGGTTAGGAAAGCTTGAGTTAGCTTTAACCGGAGAGCTTTTTTCTCTTGCAGAATGTTATGGTAAAGCTGTTCGGGAAAATGAAGCTTCAACATTCAAAGATATTGATTTACTAGTCGATGATATTAAAAAAGCCGCGAAAATTCGTAATGTGCTGTGCCATGCGTCTTGGAGAGCCCCTGACCAAGGTGGGAAATCTATACCGCTATTTGTACAGAAAAAAACTCTCGAAAAGTTCGAGACAGCCGTTGATATCGACTTTCTTAGGCAGGTACGAAAGTATGTCGTTGATTTGGCTTGTTGCGTTATTGATAGTGTGACCGTTATGGGATGGCAGTTCCCAGGAGGGGCCGGCCCTGGTGAGCCAATTATCAAAATATAGGGAGTTCTTTTATCCAGATAAAAGTGTTTAGGTGTGTGTATTGCTTGAATATGGATAATTTTATATATAACAGTATATTTGTTTTTTTATCGATTCCTGTAGGCGATTTTTGATATATTTATCACTAAGATGAATTTATGCTAATAAAAATCACTCAAATTTATCATTCTGATGCGTGTGCTTTTTATTCGGAAGATATCATTGATATAAGTCAACAATTAAACACTTGATCAGACAAGCCACTCACATACGGCTCTGCACGATACAAATAATCACTTCTCATCCTCAAACCAGCCAGACATCATTAAATTACGGCAATTTAAAAAATTAATAGTTAGATGAAAATAATTAATTTATTTTTTGGTATATCGATCTGAATATTTGATCTGCGTATTTTTATTATTCTACTATCGCGGGTAAAGAAATGTAGCGTCTCATCCGTCATTAGCATGTTGAAGCTATCCAAAAAATGTAAGGAGGCATCCATACTGTGCGCTGATGCGGCTAAGAATGATAAACACCATGGGTTAATGAACGGACAGCGCACAATACTCACCAGGACGGGGAAGGCAATGACCATACGGCACAGCTTAACTTCTATCGCTTTTGCCAACTGCTCGAGCGGGCGCCCAATACCCGCCTGGGCACGAACCACACGCCCGACACTGACCCCGATAAACCAGATGCACCGCCCACGGTCAGAACGAATTTCTTCGGCCTGTACGGCGTGGACTCTCCACTTCTCACGGCCATCATTGATGATATCAATCAGGAGAGCTACGGGGCCGATGCGATGGCGGCGTTTCTGGATATCTTCAACCACCGGCTGATGACCCAGTTTTACCGTATCTGGCATAAGTACAGCTACCCGGCCACCTTTGAGCCCGGCGGCACGGATAATATTTCACAAGCCCTGATGGCGCGGGCGGGGATCGCCCACAGTCGGGACCTGCCGCCATCCCGCTTACTGGCAATCCTGTAGCCCCTGCTGCATCCGGCACACGCACAACGGAAGGCATTGCAGCGGTCATCCGCAGCCATGTACCGCATACAGCGGTGCATGTGTTCCCGCATCACCCGGCAATAATGCCGGTAGCAAAACGGACCCGGCTCTCGCTACGTGATGGCATGACGCTCGATCAGCATCCGATCCTGGGGAACGAAACCACCGTTGCCGGGTACTGCTCAAGGGTGGAACTCTCAACGGAAGACCCCGGTGAGGCAAAAGGCTGGATGCCCGATGGTCAGCTCAGGCAGGACGTGATGGTGCTACTGCGCACGTATCTTGGGTGTGATTATGATGATGCGCGGCTCTGGCTGACTATTCCCACCCGGTTGCTGCCGGTTCCCCGGCTTGGTGAACCGGGGTTGTTCTCTGGGTATAATGTGATGCTGGGGCTGAGGAACGACAATCTGGAGCAGATGCCGAAAACCACCCGCATCAGAGTAGGGCGGCTCCGGGAAAATAGCGCGGAGTTTGGGCGGGTATGATTAATGCGTAAAAAAATAAATAATGAAAACAAAATAATGTGTGTATACCCAAAATAATTCGAGTTGCAGGAAGGCGGCAACGCAGCGAATCCCCAGGAACTTACAGGAGTAAGTTCCTGGGGTGAGTGAGGAAAGCCAACACACCTGTAACTCGAAGTATGAAGGGTATAATACATTTCACCCGTGTTAACGGAGACATGGCTTTGATGGAACGCTTAAAAATACCTTCGCTTGTTATCAGAATAGGGCTGGCGGTCGGGATTATCATTATTGGTATTGTCATCTGGACCAATGTGATGGCCCGGTGGGGAAATGGCTCGCCACCTGCGCCTTACCCGGCGGATCAACAGGCTGATCTTATTGTGGTTAACAAGGCGGCACGGCATTTGGTATTGATGCGTCAGGGAAGGGTTATTGGCAGCTATGCTGTTTCTCTGGGGGCCGGTGCTGACCAGGGCGCCAAACGGCGTGAGGGCGATAAGAAAACCCCCGAAGGGCGTTACTTGATTGACGGGCGTAACCCTCATTCACGTTTTTATCTCAGTTTACATATTTCCTATCCTGATCTGAATGACCTACAGCGTGGAAAAGCGGGGGGATATAAACCTGGTGAAAATATCATGATTCACGGGGTGCCCAACGGGTGGGGATGGTTCAGCGCGATATTCAGCCATTTTGACTGGACCGATGGTTGTATCGCGGTCAGCAACGCAGACATGCAGCAGATCTGGGCCAGAGTGCCGACCGGGGTTGCCATCACGATTGCGCCATGATCAGCGGCAATAACATTGGCAGCCCCTCCGTATGAGCTGTCTCTTATACACAAGTCTGTATTTTGTTGTTTTTTATAGTAATTATTTTAAGCTTGTTGATAGGGTGCTCAAAAATAATTCATTTAAAATCAGTTAACTAGATTTCTCAGATTATAGCTGTTTTTCTGCAATCTGAGATGTGTATAAGAGACAGCCGTATGAGAGGGGGTGCCAGTGCCCGGCATTATTTAGTCGTGTAGCCCCCGTTGACCAGAATCGTCTGCCCGGTCATCCACCAGCCGTCGCTGACCAGAAAGCGGACCCAGGGAACGATGTCTTCAATATCCGTCAGGCCGGTTTTACTGAAAGGGGCCAAGGCCGCCGCGGTTTTGTGGTAAGCCACGGCATCCACGCCTTCGGCCGGATAAAAGAACGGCGTGTCCATTGGCCCGGGGCCGATAGCGGTGACGGAAATACCGCGTTCGCCCAGCTCTTTCGAAGCCGCACGCGTGAAGTGTTCAACCGGCGCTTTCATGCCCGCATAGGCAGCATAGAACGGGGTGTAGGCACCGAGCAGCGAAGTAACCAGCGTGCAGATTTTACCGTTATCCCGGACGTGTTTACCTGCTTCTTTCAGGAAGAAAAACGCAGATTTAGCGTTAACGGCGCTCATGTCATCAAACTCTGCTTCGGTGATCTCGGCCATCGGCTTCTTGAGCACTTTCCCTACGGTGTTGATGGCGATGTCCGGTGCTCCCAGCGCAGCAGCGGCGTCAGCAAAGAGCTTTTCCATGGCGGTGGCAGAGGTCAAATCAGCCTGGAGCGCCACCGCGTCCGCGCCGGCGGCCTTGATCGCCGTGACAGTGGCTTCGGCATCTTTGCGCGTCGCGTCGCTGTTATAGTGAATCGCAATGGCACGGGCCCCTTGCTGCGCGAAATCACGGGCAATCAGGCCCCCGAGATTCTTAGCCCCACCGGCGATTAGAACGGTTTTACCTTTGATAGCGTGGTCGGTCATGTTCCAACTCCTGTGTCGGTTATTGACGGGGTGTTCGTAAAAACAGCTTAATACAACGAAATGATGTATAAAGGCCCATTATCTGTATGCACTATTCAGCATTAACGAATAATGAGAGCCTATGGACACCATCGAACTGTTCCGGATATTTATCCGTGTTGCGGAAAATGGCAGCTTTATTCGGGCGGCGGAGACGATGAACCGGCCCGCCTCGACCGTTTCTGCCGCTATCAAAGAACTTGAGTCCCGGCTAGGGACCCGCCTTTTACACCGCACCACGCGCAGCGTTTCACTGACCTCCGACGGAAGCGCGTTTTATGCGCGCTGCCAGGTTGTGGTTCAGGATGTGGAAGAAACCGAGAATCTTTTCCGGCAGGCTGATGGCCATGTGCAGGGGAAAATCAGGGTGGATGTGCCTGGGCGGGTCGGAAGGCGCATTATCGTGCCCGCGCTACCTGATTTTTTTGCCCGTCATCCCTCGATTCAGATTGATCTCGGTGTGACCGACCGCAGCGTGAATCTTCCGGAGGAAGGCATTGACTGCGCCATTCGCGTTGGTGTGCTGAATGACTCAGGGATGGTGGCGCGCAGGGTCGGTTATCTGAAGTTTATTAATGTGGCTTCCGCGGGCTACATTTCCTCTTTCGGCGCACCCGAATCACCGGAGCAGCTTGATAAGCATTTTACTGTGGGTTATGTCTCGCCGACGACCGGGCGCCAGGAACGTTGGGAATGGCAACGTGATGGAGAAACGTTCAGTACGGACGTTAACAGTTTACTGACCGTTAATAACGCCGAAGCGTATATCGAGGCTTGCGTCGCGGGCATGGGGATGATTCAGATCCCGGAATATGACGTGAGTGAACGCCTGGCGGCCGGTGCCCTGCGTGAGGTTATGCCGGCTTTTTTGCCTCGCCCGCTTCCTGTCAGTATTTTGTATCCCAGCCGAAGGCATCTTGCACGCCCGCTCCAACTATTTATTGCCTGGCTTGAGCCGCTATTAGTGGAAAAAATGCGGCTCAGCAAAATAGCTTAAGTTTGCCTCCGTGTTAGCAGGGGATTTATTATACTGAAACATACGATGGCGCAGGCTAAATAGCCCATGCGTCATCATGTTTGAAAAAAACTGAACGTAATAAACAAAACTATTCACTATCAACGTTGTTAATAGCTTGTGAAAATGTCTTTCCTAATGCTTGCTCATTAATGAGGGTAGTGCAGTGAATAATATGAAAAAGATCGCCATCGCGTTGTTTGCGGTAACAAGTCTTTATGTCCCGCTGTCACAGGCAGAAGCTGTAAAATACGAGCTCAACCCGGAACATACTTCCGTTATTGTAACCTGGAACCACTTCGGTTTTTCTCATCCAACAGCGGTGATCCCGAATGCCAAAGGCGAACTGGTGTTCGATAAAGAAAGCCCTGAAAAATCAACCATCAATGTTACTCTTCCGGTTTCTGAAATAGACAGCCACGTTCCGCTGCTGACCAAAGAGTTCAAGGGTGCGGAATATTTTGACGTGGCGAAATATCCTTCGGCGACGTTCCGTAGCACCAAAGTTATCGCCAAGGGTGATAATCAGTTCGACGTTGAAGGTAACCTGACCATTAAGGGCACCACTAAACCGGTCACGCTGCATGCCACCCTCAACAAACAGGATATTCAGCCGATGCTGAAAAAGCCTGCTATCGGGTTTGATGCCGTAGGTACGATCAAACGCTCTGACTTTAAAATTGATAAATATGTTCCTGCCGTTGCTGATGAAATCACACTGACTATCTCAACCGAAGCCTATAGTAAATAACCGGTTGTTTTCTGGCTGGCCTGTGCCAGCCAGATATTGATGTCCCCCCCAATAACACGCCGCTCTTTTTAGCACTTGGTTCCCCTGCTGAAATCGCCCCCAGGTTCGCCAAAACCGCCGCGCCCCGGTGCCATAAGGCAGCAGCGCTGGCCTGTTTTGGTGCACGCGCCGCAGCTGCGTGACCGCCGCCTTCCGTTTTATACCCATTCCGCTTTGGCACGATAAATGCTTGCATTAGCACTCCTGTATATACATGTATGTTTATAAACGGCCTGCGTGTCAGAGCTGTGTCTTAATCGTCTATTTCACAGGGAATAATGCTGATGTCGCGGGTTGCCTTGGCAGGCGTGATCCACCAGTATCAAGTTTTACCAACAAGCCGGTATTACGCTTCACCGGCATAAACACAGGTTTCACCTGCAGCAGGCCAATAACCTCGCCTGCCTTTTACCGCATGATTTTTCAGGGAGTAAGCAATGAAAAAACAACTGTTATCCGCCTGCTTGGCTGGGTTGCTGGGCTTTTGCGGCGCGGCGGCGGCCCAACAGACGCTGCGTTTTGGCGTCGATCCGACCTTCCCGCCCTTTGAGTCCAAAGCGCCGGATGGCGCGTTGCAGGGCTTCGACATTGATTTGGGCAATGCGATTTGCCATCAGGCCAAGGTGCAATGCCAATGGGTGCAAATCGGTTTTGACGGCATTATCCCTGCGCTGCAGGCCAAAAAGTTCGACGCTATCTTGTCCGCTATGTCGATGACGGATAAGCGCCGCCAACAGGTTGCCTTCTCCGACATGGTTTACAACACGCCGAGTGCGCTGGTCGCCCCGAAAGGCAGCGGGTTAAAGGCTGATATCGCCACCCTCAAGGGCAAAAACATTGGTGTAGCCCAGGGCACCATTCACGAATCCTGGGCCAACGAAAAATGGGCGCCGGCGGGCGTACATGTGGTTGCCTACCCGAACCAGGAAGAGCTGTGGCCGGATCTGGTTACCGGCCGGTTAGACGGCACGCTGACCAATGCCGTATCGGCCGATGAGGGATTTCTGAGCCGGGATCAGGGCAAAGGTTACGCCATCGTGGCAACGTTGGCGGATAAGAAATTCTTTGGCGAAGGCGTTGGGATCGGTTTGCGTAAAGATGATAAGGCCAATCTGGCCCTGATTAACCAGGCGCTGGCCGAGCTACATAAAAATGGTGAATATGATCGCCTGACCAAAAAGTACTTCCATTTCAACGTCTACCCAAACAAGGAATAAGGCCGTGACGGATGCCGTGGCATTACCTGATTATGGCGCCCAGCGGGCGCGTTTTCTTGCGGCAGTGCAGCGGGCCGGCGGGGCGTTGAGCCACTGGCGGCACCCGCTGCCCGGCCCGCAAGGCGAAACCCTATATACCGATGTTGCGTTGATCGGCCCGGCGCAGGCCAGCCGCCTGCTGGTGATTATTTCCGGCACGCACGGGGTAGAGGGCTACTACGGTTCAGAGAGCCAGATCGCCTGGCTGGATGAATACGATCCGCACGCCTTGCCGCCGGATACTGCCGCGGTGCTGATCCATCTGATCAACCCCTGGGGCACCGCCTGGCTGCGGCGCGTAAACGAAGACAACATTGATCTTAACCGTAATTTCGTCGATTTTGGGCAACCGCTGCCGGTGAACGCAGATTATGAAAAATATCATGCGTTTTATCATGGCGAGCGGGAGCCGGCGGATCGTGCGTTGGCGGCGGTGTTGGGCGCCCAGGGCTGGCCGGCAGTGAAGCGGGTGGTGGAAGCCGGGCAGTATCGCCATGCCGACGGCCTGTTCTTCGGCGGCGTGGGCGAGAGTTGGTCGCGCCAAACCCTGAAACAGATTATCGAACGCCACCTTAGCCACGCCCGGCGGATCATCAGTTTTGACCTGCATACCGGTGCTGGCGCCTGGGGCCACCCGATGCTGCTGGCTATTTCCGAAACGCCGCGCCCGGAGCAGGCGCTTGCCCGGCAGTGGTTCGGCGAATGGCTCACCGTATTGTTTACCGGTGCCGGGCGCGAGAGCGACACCGGCGTTACGGCCAGCGCAACCGGCTATCTGTCCCAGTTTATGCTGGATAGCCTGCCTGGCGTGGAACTGATCCAACTGGTGATTGAGTGCGGCACCCTGAGTGGGGAACAGATGCACCAGCGGGTGCGGAACGATCACTGGCTGCACTTGGCAGGCGATCCGCTTAGCCCCGCTGGGCGGGCGGTGAAGCAGGCGCTGGTGGCCGGTTTCTGGCCGGCGGATGAGGACTGGCGTGAGCTGGTGGCGCTGCGTACCCGGCAGATTTTCCGCCGGGCGTGGCGGGCGTTAGCGGAAAGCGAGCCTTTATAGCCGCCCGTAAAACGTCATGCGAGCCGTTTCAGACAGGGCGATCCCCGGTTGTGCGTTCCAGGCCAGCACCGCCAGCATCCGGGGTTTTTCACCTTCGGTCGGGGTGACCCGGTGCAGCGCGTTGCGCCCGCGAAAGAGCACCAGATCACCTGGCTCAATCGCCAGTTTGGCGACCGGGCGTTGTTCATCCAGCACCTCCGCCACCCCGGCGTAGTTCATTTCGCCGGCGTCGGCGTCACGCAGATCGCGGACATATTCGAACACGCCGCCGCCCAACGGTTTTTGGATCAGCAACGTGATGGCGAACGATGAATTGTCGAAATGCCAACCCAGTTGCTGATCGGCGTGGGCGTAGTGCAGGTTGATGGACGACAGCGGATCGGCATAAGGCCACAGCGCTTCTTCTTCCAGCACATCGCACAGGAAATCGCGGAACTGGGCATCGTTATAAAGCTGGCGCAGCGGGGAATCCGGCGCAACCTGATCGTCGGTAATGCAGCCCTTGGTGGAGACAACCTCACGGTTGCGCGGATGCTCGGCCGGCAAGGCCGGATCGGGTTTCAGCAGGTAAACGTTATGGCGGTTGACGGCGTACCAGGCCAAATGGTGGCGGGCCTCGCCTTCCTGGCGTACCTGCTCGAGCGCTGCGCCGGTCAGGAAGCCGCGCAGTACCAGCGCGCCGTCGCGCTGCAGCGTTTCCCGGCAGGTCTGGCGCCAGGCGGGATCCGCTAAGGGATGGGCATCGATTTGGACGATGGTGTTCAACATGGTTTTGGTTCTCGTTTTGTGCAGGTGGCGTTCACTATAAGCAGCCTGCCGCTATCAGCCGTAGCAAAAATTTCTTAACGCTAACAAAAGGAAAGTTATATGCCGCCCGTGCAGCCCAAATTGCCGAAAATGAACAGCATCCAGGCCTTTCAGGTGGCGGCGGAAGCAGGGAGCCTGGCGAAAGCGGCGGCGCTGCTGGCATTAACTCCCGCCGCGGTGAGCCAGCAAATCCGGTTATTGGAGGAACAACTGCACGTCACGCTGTTTGTGCGCACCCGCAGCGGCGTGAAACTGACCGAGGCGGGCAAAGAATACCTGCGCTATGTGAAAGAGGCGTTCGAGATCCTGCAACTGGGGCAGCATAACCTGAATGCGGAGCGCCAGGCGCAGCGGCTTGCGCTGTACTGCCTGCCGGCGCTGGCTTCGCTGTGGCTGCTGCCCGGCCTGGCAAGCTGGGAACACTATTGCCCAGAGGTGGATCTGGCGCTGCACGCCACCCACGGCCATGTGGATTTCAACGCCATGTCGGCGAACTTTGTTATTTGCTTCGGCGTGCATCAGTACCCCCAACTGGAAAAGCGCCGGCTGTTTCAGGATGAGGTGTTGCCGGTGGCCAGCCCGGCGCTGGCGGCCGCCATCAATGGCCTGGCCGGCCTGGCTACGGCGCCGCTGATTCATCTTGATTGGGGGCAGGACGGGCGCTTTTTGCCCAACTGGCGCGAGTGGTGCCAGGCCCGAGGGATCGCCGCGCCTGGCGGGCGCCGGCATCTGACCTTTAATCTCACCTCGCTGGCCATTGATGCGGCAATCCAGGGCCACGGCCTGTTGCTTGGGCAGCGGCGGCTGATCGGCCCAGCGCTGAAAAGTGGCCAATTGGTGGTGCTCGATAGCCTGAGCCTGCCGCTTAGCAAACCTTATTTTGTCGCCTGGCCGCCAGGTAGCCTTGAGTTGCCCGGCGGGCGGCAACTGCTGGCGTGGCTGCTGGCGATGGCCCAAGGCGTATAGATTGCGCGCCCATTTCTTAATAGTTATACTCACGGCAGGCGTGATCTGCGCCGCCATCTGCGGAAAGGGCTACGCCCAGGATTGTTTGCCCACAGCGTATCTTACGACTCCCTACCTGAATGCGGATAAGGTAATGATAAGGAGTTCGTATGTCTGCATCACACATCGACAATGGTCACATCAACCTTGAGCAACAACGCAAACGCGCGAAGGCACTGCTGCGTCGGTTAAAACAAGGCGCTGCGCCTGATGAATTGGCCTTGCTTCAGCGCCTCAATCCCACCGCTGCTATCACCCTGTCGGGCGCCCAGTGGCTGATCGCCCGCGGCCTTGGTTTTAGCAGTTGGCCCAAATTAAAAGCGCACGTAGAGGCGCTCGATTTCGCTGCCCGCTATCCCAGTTTCGCCGCGGACAACGAAGCGCATACCGCGCACTGGCGCTGCGGCAATGATATCGAACACGCGCTACGGATTGCCGGTTTCCGTGGGGAATTCCAAACGCTGAGCGATCCTTTCTGCATGGGGCCGGTTCAGGATCTGCCCTTTGCGCAATACCGGGCGCAGCGCACTGAATTCATCAGTAGTGCCTTTGGTATTGCAAAGGCCGAGGTCACGTCGCGTTTTGATAACGAATACCAGTGCCTGGAAAATCTGGCGCACAGTGCCAACGCTATATTGTGGTGCGAAGCGGATGCCTACGATCAACTGTTCCTGATCCGGGTGTTGGCCGGCCTGAAACGGCTGCCGCAGAAACTGGAGCTGATTGAAATAAACCACGTGCCAGGGGTTGAGCGCTTTATTGGCATCGGCCAGCTTTCCCCCGATGTGCTGGCCTGGCTGTGGCCGCAGCGCAGGCCCATTGGGGCTGCGGCGCACCGTTTGGCCTGCCAGGCGTGGGCCGCGTATTGCAGCGCATCGCCGGTGCAACTGGCGGCGCTTGCGCACCAGCCCCATGCGGCGCTGCCTTTGCTTGCCCCGGCCTTGCTGCGGCAATTACAAGAGCTACCGCACATTCAGGATGGGCTGTCGCTAACGGAACGCTTGGCGTTGCACTACATCCATCAGGCCGGCCCAGTGGCATTCGGTAACGTTTTCGCCGTGCTTAACGCAGAGCTGGATCCGCTGCCTTATTTAGGCGATTTAATGTTCCATGCCTTGATCCGGCCGCTGATTGATGCGGATGAACCCCTGCTGATAGAGGCCGATCCACAGCGTGAATGGCCCGCGCGGCGATTAACGCTGACCGAATTGGGGCTGGCGGTAGTGAAAGGCCAGGCATACTGGCCGGATTATGCCTCGCAGGCGCGCTGGGTGGGTGGGGTATGCATCGCGCCACGCCAAGCGCACTGGGCGATTGACGCCGAACTTTCCCCGGTCTGGCGCGAATCGTAATCCTTATTTGCCGCGGATTTTCGAGGGGGGATTATTCCCCCTTCACCTTTTACGCTGTAGGACGTTCGTTCCAAGAGTCTGTGTACTGGATATTTCCATCAACAATACGCCAGGTGATTTTTTCATACTGCAGGCTGACGCTCTCGACATGATTCATTTTATCGTTGCCAGCTAATTTCACGTTAGGTACACCGCAGTTAACGCCAGTAATTTTCACGTTTTCCATCAACACGGTGTAATAGCAGACCTCTTGTCCTGCATCGTTTATGTGGTAGAAGCGAATCTCTGCGCTTTTCAGCGACTGGCCAGTCGCTGCGGCTTTATAAAGATACGGTGTAGAGCTATCAACTTCCTTTTCAATCATCATAGATGAATGCTGACGTGTGCCAGTTATTTTACCATTGGCACTATCTACAGGTAGGTTAATGCCGTGACTTAATCCGATGATCTCTATACTTCCTTCGCGGTCTTGAACATCTACAGAACCTTTAATTCCTGCGCCGCCATCATCTTTAAGCCACATATATGGAGGGATTGGCATTTATTTTTTCCTTATTTTTTTGACTAACTTCATTGATAAAATATAAATCACAGTAGTGGTAGGGAAAACTGTGATTACAGAAATGTAAAAATAAAGGTCATAAAAATTATCTGCCCCTATCTCACCTGCACCATAAATCATATGGCCTATACGAACTGCTAAATCATGGTCAAACCATACTTCAGGATTGCCCAATGAGCGCGCTACAACCAAAGAGAGCAGAAGATATAATGTAACTTTGGAAATCCTACGGACAAGTGTTGTTATAGCCATTGGCTACCACCTCAACCCAACCACGTGCCATAAGATATTTCATGCAAGGAACCTGCATCGCTGTTGTTCTCATTAACGCATTTCTGATAAGTGCATAATCTGAGTTATGTGCGATCGTTATACAGCCTTCGGAGACTTGGCCTGGGTGAAGTCTGAATAGCCCACGTTTAACGCCATTAATCCAAGTATGATCATCAATGCTCCAATCATCCTTGTACAAGGCAAACCATTCATCACGCCCAAATTCAGCACCGTAGTAGTACTTATTGAATAAATCTTGAGATTTAGCTTTAATCCACGAACCGATACCACCAGTTCCACGCTCTACGATCCAATACTTACCTGGCGGTAATGGCCCATCATTGGGGATAGCCCCACATGCCCCCTTGTTCCGATAAACCCCCTTACCAGAGAACGCCATAAACGCGCCCACGCCGTACAGATTGAAAGGCGCGTAATCAGCCCCGTTTAGAATCATTTTTCCATGTAATGCCATAAATCACCACATATCCCTGTAATGTAAGCAGGCTAATAGTACCGCTGTTTTGTTATGCCGGCTAGATTAAAATCTGGCTTTATACAACGGAAAGGCATTGGTGCTACATATCAATAAGTATAAAAATCAACCTATGGAACCCCTTGTTGCATATGCGTTTGGCGCATGCGCCCAGGGGGTGACGTGACGATTGCGGTGCCGGCTGTTCAGTAGTGAGGCGGTGCCAGGTTAGATGTTATAGTAGCGGCTATCTATCAGGCCAGATTGAGGTAAGGATGAGTCAGGTTGCCACCGCAAAACAGCGTGAAGTACAACGTATCGTTGAGGCGCTGTCGGTTGCTATTGCTCAGCACCGGCTAAAGCCCGGTGCCCGGTTGGTGGAAGCGCAGATTGTCGAAGCACTGAATGCCAACCGCAACCATGTGCAGGCCGCGTTGCAGCGCCTGGCGTTGCTGCATATTGTCACCATTGAGCCGAACCGCGGCGCGATGGTGGCGCAGCCAGAGGCGCGGGAGGCGCGTGAGATTTTCATTGCCCGCCGCGCCATTGAAAGTGCGATTGTGGCCTCTATCACGCCGGAGCGTATCGCGCAGTTTAGCGACGAGATCGCCGCCCAGCAGCAGGCGGAGCGCGCAGCGGCGCAGCGGCAGGATCGCCGGGACATTGTGCGCGAGCTCAGCGCCTTTCACCTGCTGCTGGCCAGTGTCAGCGGCAATAAAGTGCTGGGGGAAATCCTTGCCAACCTGATGGTGCGCAGTTCGCTGATTGTCGCGCTTTATCAGCGCAACGATACGCCGGCCTGCCAATGCGCGGAACACGGTGCGATTGTGGCGGCGCTAGCGGCTGGCAAGGTGGAAGAGGCGCAGCGGATCATGCTGGCGCATTTAAATGAGCTGGAGGCGGAACTGGCGCTGGATCTGGATCCAGCGGCTGGCGCGATGTCGCTGCGCCAGGCGCTGAATGCTGAAGCAAGCCTAGCGAAGTAACGCGGCGCGCGGGCGGTGGAAGGTCTGGCGCCCGCGCTTAAAGCCCATTCTGGGTGCGGCGATCTCCGCCACCACCTGATCGGCGCGTTCGGCGTCAAACACCACAAAATCCGCCTGGCAGCCCGGCGTTAACCCGTAATCCTTCAGGCGCAGCAGCCGTGCCGCCTGGCTCGAGATCCACGACAGGCAGCGCAGCAGATCCGCCTGGGTGCCGAGCTGGCGGACGTTGGCGAACAGGTTGGCTTGCCGCACCAGCGATGCATCGCCAAACGGCGTGAACGGGTTGGCGATATTGTTGGTGGAAAGCGAACAGACGACGCCAAGGCTATCCAGTTCATCTACCGGCGCTACGCCGCGCGGTTTGAGCGCAAAGCGATCGCGTGCGGTGAGGAACAGATCGGTGGCGGGTAGGGCGGTGATCTGCACCCCGGCCAGCGCCAGTTCAGCGCCCAGAGCCCGCAGCGCATCTTGTTCCAGCAGCGCCAGCTTGGTGACGTGCCCAGCGGTCACGCGCCCGCCGCGCCGCCAACGGCGCGTTTGGTTGATCACCTCATCGATTAATCGGTTTTCCGGCAAAAGATCAAAATCGAGGTGGAAATCCAGATCGACATCGTACTGCGCCGCCAGCGCAAACAGCCGCCGGATCTGCCCGATCGGATCGCTGTCGGTGTAGGGGCAGCCGCCCAACAGATCCGCGCCGCTGGCCAGCGCCTCGCACAACAGCGCTTCGGTGCCGGGGTTATTGAGCATCCCTTCCTGCGGGAACACGCACAGTTGCAGATCAATCGCCCAGGCGTAATCGGCCTGCAGACGGCGAATGGCGTTAAAGCCCGTCAGGCCTATCACCGGATCGATCTCGATATGGGTGCGCATGTGGCTGGTGCCCTGCATAATCGCCATTTCCAGCACGTTGGCCCCGCGCTGATAGACATCTTGCTCGCTGAAATCCGTCTTGGCGCGCGCCGTTTCGCGGATGGCTTCCGCCAGCGTGCCTTCCTGTTGGCGGCAGCGATCGATAATACAGGCTTTATCCAGGTGGATATGGGTTTCGATCAGGCCGGGCAGCACCAGCGCGCCCTGCAGATCCAGCGTTTCGGCCGGCGCCGCCAGGACGGCGACAAAACGCCCGTCCTCAATCAACAGGCTGTGCAGCCCCGGCTGGTTCGCCAGGCGCGCGTTCATTATCTTAAGGCGTTTCATGCGTTCGCAGCTCCCAGCCAGGCGTCGGCCAGATCCGCCTGCGCCAACAGATCCTTAGCGCGGCCGGCTTTCACCACGACGCCCGATTCCAGCACCAACGCCCGATCGGCAATGGTCAGCGCCAGGTTGGCCATCTGATCCACCAGCAACAGCGTAACGCCCTCATCGCGCAGCGCTGCCAGCGCATCGTACAGCTCGCCGATCATCGCCGGCGAGAGGCCAAGACTCGGCTCATCCAGCAGCAGGATCGAAGGGCGCGACATCAGGCCGCGGCCGATCGCCACCATCTGCTGTTCACCGCCGGAAAGCAGCCCTGCCGGGCTGTGCAGCCGCTCACGCAGCCGCGGGAAGCGTGTCAGCACCTTTTCGATCTCCGCCTGCGGATCGTGTCTTTCGGCACAGGCATGCTGGCCGATCAGCAGGTTATCCAGCACCGTCATCTGCGGGAATAACTGCCGCCCTTCCGGCACCAATGCCAGGCCGCGAGCGGCAATCTGGCTGGCGTTCAGTTCTTTGATTGAATGGTCGTGCAGATAAATCGCGCCGCTGCGCGCCGGATGCAGGCCGGCGAGGGTTTGCAGAATGGTGGATTTGCCCGCGCCGTTGGCGCCGAGGATCGCGACCGTTTCCCCCGGATTGACGCTGAAGCTGACGTCGCGCACCACCGGCGCGGCGCCGTAATCCAGCGTCAGTTGGTTCACCACCAGCCCCGGCTGACCATCGGAATACAGCGCCCGCTGGCGCGGTTTACCGCGGTAGTCGGTGCCGCCGAGGTAGGCCGCCACGACGGCCGGATTGCGCTGCACTTCGGCGGGTGCGCCGTGCGCCAGTGGTTTGCCGGCGTCCAGTACCTGGAGCCGATCGCTCACTGCCATGACCAACGCCATATCGTGCTCGACGACGATTATCGCCAGCCCAAAGCTTGCCAGCCGGCGCAGCAGTGGGATCAGCGCGTCGGTTTCTTCCCGGCTCAGGCCCGCCGCCGGTTCATCAAGTAGCAGCAGGGCCGGGTTAAGCGCCAGCGCGCGGGCGATCTCTACCAGCCGCCGATCGACGTGCGGCAGATCTTCCGCCGGGGTATGTACCGAACCGCGGTAACCCACCAACGCCAGCAGCGCGAGCGCAATATCATGGGCCTCGGCGGCCGGGCGCCGCCACGGCAACCCCTGCCTGCCGCGTTGTTGGGCTACCAACAAGTTCTCCAGCACGCTCATGCCGCTGAATAGCTGGGTGGTTTGGTAGGTGCGGGCGATGCCGTTGCGGGCGACTCGCCAAGCGGCCAGCCCGCGCAGTTCCCGTTGCAACTGGATGCTGCCGTTGTCGGCGCGGTAAAAGCCGCTAATCATATTCAGTACGGTGGTTTTCCCGGCACCGTTAGGGCCGATCAGTCCCAACACTTCCCCGCCGCGCACGCTAAAGCTGACGTCCTTCGCCGCCTGTACGCCGCCGAAGCGGATACCGATATTTTCCACCTTCAGCAGCGGCTGGCCGCTGTGGCTGAAATGGCGTTGCAGCAGGGCGGCGTCAGGCGTTTGCGGCGCCAATGCTACCGGCGGTTTCGCCAGCCAGCGGCCCAGGGTGCCCAGCAGCCCGCGCGGCGCCAGCCACAGTACCACCAGCAACAGCACGGCGAAGATCAGCAACCGGTATTCGGCAAATGAGGACAACAGTTCCGGCAGCACAACGATCAACAGCGCCCCCAGCACCGGCCCTAACAGCGTGCCGCTGCCGCCGATAACGACGGCGAGAATAAACAATATCGACTGCGAAAAAGGGAAGGAATCCGGGTTGATGAACATCATCAGCGGCGCCACCAGGGCGCCGGCGGCGCTGGTCAACACGGCGGAAAGGGTAAAGGCGAGGGTTTTGCTCACCACGGGGTTAAAGCCCAGCGAACGCGCGGCGATTTCGCTGGCTTTCACTGCGCGCATCGCCAGCCCCCATTGGCTGTGCTGCAGGCGGGCGAAGCCGCACAGCGCCGCCATCATCAGCAGACCGCAGCAAACCGCCAGGCCGATAGCCGGATCGAGCCCGCCGAATTCAGGCATCGGGATGCCCATCAGGCCGTTCGAGCCGCCGGTCACATCACGCCACTCGATCAACACATGGCGCACGACCAGCGCAAAAGCGATAGTGATCATCGCCAGGAATGGGCCGCTTACGCGCAGCGCCGGGATCGCCAGCAGGCCGCCGATCAGGCCGCATGCCAGCATTGCCGCCAGCATCGCTATGCCGAGCGGCAGCCCGGCCAGGGTCAGCCCGGCGGAAATATAGGCTCCCAGCGCATAAAACGCGATATGGCCGAAGGAAACCTGGCCGCTCAGCCCAAGCAAAATATTCAGGCCGGCGACGGTGGTGACGCCAAGCGCAAACAGTGAAAACACCAGCAGCGCATAGCTGCCGAGGAAAAAGGGCAGTAGCAGGGCGATCACGCCAAGCAGTGCCAAAGCCACCGTATTGACAGGAAAACGTTGCATTACACTTTCACCCTCAGTTTTTTACCAAACAGCCCGTCGGGGCGCAGCGCCAGCGCCAGGATCACCAGCGAGAAGGTGAAAATCTGCGTAAAGGCGGAGCCAAACCACAGCGTGACCAGCGCTTCGCTAAGGCCAAACAGCAGTCCGGCGATCCAGATGCCGCTGCTGCTGGCCAGGCCGCCCAGGATCGCCACGGCAAAGGCTTTCAGGCCAAACAACGTGCCCATGTCGCTGTGGATATTGAATAGCGGCGCAATCAGTAGCCCGGCCAGCGCAGCGAACAGCGTGGAGAGGGCAAAGGCCACGGCCACCACGGTGTTGACGCGAATGCCCATCAACTGTGCGGCGCGCGGGTTTTGCACCGTGGCCTCCAGCACTTTGCCCAGGCGGCTATAGCGGCGCACCAGCGTCAGCGCCACCACAATCACCAGGCCGGTGAGCGGGATCAGCAGGTTAATCAGCGACAGTTGATTGCCGAACAGCGTGAAGTTGACGTCGGTCACCGGGAACTGGCGCGGCTCTTTACCGAAGGTGAACATCGCCAGGTTATCCACCAGGATGCCGCCCGCCACCGTCGCCATCAGCCAGGCGTCCGAATTGCGTGCGACAAACGGGCGCACCAGCAGGCGCTCGATCAACATGCCGTACAGCGCGCAGCACAGCAATGTGGCGGGCAGCGCCAGCCACAGCGGCCAGCCCCAACTGACGCTTAGCGTGTAGCCGAGCGTGGCGCCGACCATCATCGCACTGCCCTGTGCGAAGTTAAGCGTGCGCGACACAATCCAGGTGATATGAAAGCCGAGCGCCAGCAGCGCATACATGCTGCCGAGGCTCAGGCCGGTGGTCAGGGCAGTGCTCCACATGGTCAGGTTCCTCGCGTGGGTTACTCGTTAACCGGGACGATCTGCTCGCCGACGAAGTGGGCGAAGACATAGTCTTTTGGCCCCAGAGCATCGTGCTGTTCTGGGGTGAAGGGTTGCGTGTAGTGCTTGATCAGGCCGGGGTAATCCTTAATGGCGTAGAAACCGTCGCGCACCGCCGTGCCGTCCAGGCTGCCGGCGTTGTTCATCGCCATGGCGGTCAGGTGCATGGCGTCATAGGCATTGGCGATGCCCACTGCAGGGGTAACGTCGGCCAGGTTTTTGATCTGCGGATATTTGGTTTTCAGCGCCGTCAGCACCCGTTCGGCCTTGGCGGAGTTGTGTTCGGTAAAGACAAAGGTTTGGATGAAGGTCACGCGATCGGCCCCCGGCCCGGCCAGCTCGCTAAAGCGCCCGCCCGCCGGCCCCCAATGGGAAACCACCGGCACCTGCCAGTTCATTTTATGCAGCGATTTCACCACCTGAGCGGAAGGGCCCACGTTGCCGACCATCAATAAGGCATCGGCGCCGGCATTTTTCAGCCGGGTTAACTGCGGCACCAGATCGACATCGCTGTCTTCGATACGCTCAACGCCGGCGATCGGTAGGTTGCGCTTTTGCAACGCGGCGCGAAAGCCTTTCTCGTTGGATTCGCCCCACGGGTTGTTCACCAGGATCATACCCGGCTTTTTCATGCCTTTCTTGCTGACGCCGTATTCCACCAGCGCTTCGTCCACCAACTCATCCACCGCCGAGACGCGGAACACATAGTTTTGTTTCGCCCCGTTCTGGGTGATGCCGGTGCCCGCCGCCCAAATGCCGACGAACGGCATTTTCAACTGATTGGCTAACGGCACAATCGCCAGCGATACCGGCGTATCCAGCCCGCCAAACAGCACCGCCACTTTCTCGCGCTGGATCAGTTCGCGCGCCGCCAGCATGCCTTTACTGGGATTGCTTTCGTCATCGCGGCGCACCAGCGCCAACGGGCGGCCCTTTACGCCCCCTGCGGCGTTGATTTCGTCGATGGCGATGGTCAGGCCGCGCGTCAGCGCTTCACCGGACTTGGCCGACTGACCGGTGAGCGCCGCCACCAGACCGACTTTAATCGGTTCTTCCGCCGCCAGGGCGCCGGCTGACATCAGGGTAAACAGAGTGGCTGCCGCAGTGTGCAGGCGCCAGTTTTTCAGGCGTGATTTTCCGAACATGTTGCACCTCAGATGGATTGCTAGCTATTTTGTATATTATTTCTAGCAATTTGAGTGCCAGTTTGATATTGCTGAAAAGCCGCGCCAAACGGCGTGTAATTCCCGCGAAGTTGCGCCATTTTGGTGCCGACGCGTCAAAGTAGTGCAGCGATAACACAGGAGTGCTTATGTCTGAGATTGAAAACGCCGTTGAGATCGTAAAAGGCTTTCTGGAGGCTTCGATGGCCCCCGATGCGGTGCGCGCCGCGACCTACATGCACCCACAGGTTAAGATCACGTTTACCGGCAAGCGCGAAATGCCCACCACCCAAGGTATCACCGACTTTAACGGCGCACGCTATAAATGGGTGAAAAAACGCGTTGAGCAGTTTGACTGGATGGATCGCGGCGATCATGTCGTGGTGTATTCCAACGGCACGCTGTATGGCGAATGGCCGGACGGCCGCCCGTTTGCCGGCAACCGTTATCTGGATCGCTATGAAGTGCGCGGCGGCAAGATCGTTAAAATGGATGTGTGGAACGACAGCGCCGAGTGGATTCTGGCGCCGGAAATCGCACAGGCTGAGTAGCGGCCCGCTTTAGCCGGCGTGGAGCCAGGTTTTATAGTGCGCGGGCCAGGCCACGGTAGCGGTGCCGGGCCGGCCCATGCCAAAGCCATGGCCGCCGGTCGCGTAGCGGTATAATGCTACCGGCACATGCTCACGCCGGCAGGCGGCGGCCATGATCAAGGTATTCGCCGGGTTGGACACGTTATCGTCTTTGGCTTGCACCAGGAACATCGGCGGCGTGCGCGGCGTGACAAAATTTTGCACCGACCACTGCGCATTGATGGCATCCGTGGCGTGCGGGCCAGCCAGCAGTTTGTGCGTCGCACTGTGGGTATAGGGCCGTTCAAGAGTGATGATCGGGTAGATCAACGCCGCGCGATCGGCATAAGCCGGGGTGTCGTCCAGCGCATCCTGTGCCGGGTAGCTTGGGTAATCCGGGCGGCAGGCGGCCAGCCCCAGCAGATGTCCGCCGGCGGAGAAGCCCAGCACAGTAAGGTGCTTCTCGCGGCTGCGGACAATACGCAACGCGCGCTGCGCATCCTGCAGTGCAACCTGGTTGCCATCGCGCCAGCCTTCCCCCGGCAGGCGGTAGCTCAAAACATACGCCGTATACCCCTGGTTCGTCAGCCAAACGGCGGCCGGCCATGCTTCTTTTGCCATCTCCATGCGCTTGTAGCCGCCGCCGGCAGCGATAAGCACGGCATGCCCGTTCGGCTTTGCCGGTTGGAAAACCGCCAGGGACGGGTACGCTACATGGCTCAACGCCCCGTAGGCCGACCAACGCTCATCGCCGGCGGGGCCGCCGCCGCCGGGCGGAACCGCCGGCCATAACGGCAGCGTTATCGGTTTGCCGGGCGCGACCGGCGGCTGCGCGAAGCCTGTTCCCATCCGCAGTACGAAAAGTGCGCCGGCCGAACCGGCGATAAACTGACGGCGATCCATCACGTTTTGTTTCCCCCAATTTGCCAACACCGCATCAAACCACGCCAAGCCGATGATATATGACGGCGGGGCAACGGTTAGCCATGCCAGGCGTATAGCCGTGTTTAGTTTATGTTCAGCGCTTGGGTATACTCAGTTGTGTCTTGCCATCGTGCATGAGCGCCGCTGCCCCTGCCCGAATAAGCGCAACGGCTCACGCTACAGCATAAAGGGGCCAGTAAATGAATATTATTGCACATGTCGAAATACCCGTAGCCCGGCTCGAACGGGCCATCCATTTTTACAGTACGGTGTTCGGCATCCGGCTGGGGGAGGTGGTGGTTATCCACGATAGCCAAATGGCCTATTTCCCCTTCGAGGAGGGCAAGGACGGTGCCAGCGGGGCGCTGGCCCAGGGCGACGCCTACGTGCCGAGCAGGGAAGGTGTGGTTGTCTATTTCAGCGTCGCCGATATTGATCATGTTCTGGCGAAAGCGGCGGCGTTGGGAAGTGAAACGCTGTTTCCGAAAACCGCGATCGGCGCCGCCGGATTTATTGCAGAAATCACCGATAGCGAAGGCAACCGCATTGCGGTGCAAACGGCCTGAGAGGCTGATGCGCGGCGTGCGGCATGGTCGGCGTAAAAGGGGAAGACAATGGCGTGCAGCCATTTGCATTTCGGCGGTTTATACTCGCTTAGCCGTCTAGACATATAGCCGTAAACCCGTGTAGCATACAGAAAGTCTTATGCGATCGGGGTCTATCCAATGGGAAGTTCGATAACCATACTCGATGGTGGTATGGGGCGCGAGTTGGCGCGTATTGGCGCGCCTTTCCGCCAGCCGGAATGGTCGGCGCTGGCGCTGTATGAAGCGCCGGAACGGGTGCGAGAAGTCCACCAAAGCTTTATCAATGCCGGTGCTGAAGTGATAACCACCAACAGCTATGCCGTGGTGCCTTTTCACATTGGCGAGGCACGTTTCCAGCAGGATGGGCAACGCCTGGCCGCGCTGGCTGGCCAGTTGGCGCGTGAAGCGGCGGCAGCGGCGGCGGTGCCGGTGCGCGTAGCGGGATCGTTGCCGCCCGCGCTAGGGTCTTATCGCCCCGATCTGTTTGAACGGGACAAAGCACAGGCCATCCACCGTGTGCTTATCGCTGCCCAGGCACCCTATGTCGATCTTTGGCTGGGCGAAACCATCAGTTCCATTGCCGAAGCCGAGGCCATTCAGGCGCTATTGCAAGGCAGCCCACAGCCGCTTTGGCTCTCTTTCAGCCTGCATGACGATATTAATGATGTAAAACCAGACAGCGTATTGCGCTCGGGTGAACGCGTTACGGATGCGGTTGCTGCGGCTATCCGGCTGGGGGCGCAGAACGTGTTGTTTAACTGCAGCCACCCGGAAGTGATGCTGTCTGCGGTGTGGCAGGCCCATGAAACCCTGGCACGGCTGGGCGCCACGGCGGGCATCGGCGTTTACGCCAATGCCTTTGAAGGCGGCAGCAACGGCGGGGGCGCTAACCAGGGCCTGAGCGCGTTGCGTAAAGACACCCATCCGCAAGGCTATCTGCAGTGGGCGCTCGAATGGCAGCAGGCCGGGGCCACGCTGGTGGGTGGCTGTTGCGGCATTGGCCCGGAGCATATTGCGGCGCTGGCGCATGCATTGAAATAACCAGAAGAAAATATAATCCCCCTGTGGTTAGCCCAGGGCATAAAAAACAAAATCCAGGAAAACAACATCATGAATCGTCGTCATTTTTTAAAAACCACGGGTGCCGTTGCGGCGGCGGCGGCCTTTAGCAGTTGGCCACTCTCTTCAGCATGGGCACAAGATGCTGCGGGCACGCCGAAAAAGGGCGGCCACCTGGTCATCGGTATGGATAACGGTTCGACAACCGATCGGCTCGATCCGGCGTTTTGGTTCGAGTCTTACATGTACGTTGTCGGCTCGCAGTTGTTCAACTGCCTGGTTGACGTTGATGAGCAGGGCAAGATCGTGCCGTCGTTGGCGGAATCCTGGGAAACGCAGGATGGCAGCCGTACCTGGATCCTCAACCTTCGCAAAGGCGTGGTGTTCCACGACGGCCGTACGCTGGGCGCCAAAGACGTTATTTATTCACTGAACCACCACCGCGCGAAGGATTCCAGCTCCTCGGTTAAAGGTTATCTGGAGCCTGTGGTATCGATCACGGCGACTGATACTCACCAGGTGACGATCAAGCTGCAGGAGCCGAACGTGGAGTTCATTGCGTTGCTGAGCGATGTGCACTTCGTGATTACGCCGGAAAATGAAAGCTTCGATAAGGGCATAGGCACCGGCGCCTTCATTCTGGAAAGCTTCAAACCCGGCGTGCGCACGCTGACCAAACGTAATCCAAACCACTGGAATAGCGCCCACGGCCACGTCGATTCGGTTGAAACCCTGGCGATGTCCGATTCGACCGCGCGGGTTGCTGCGCTGGTCAGCGGTTCGGTGCATATCATCAACCGCGTTAACCCGCGTATCGTCGGCCGGCTGAAAAACATGCCGTCGATCCAACTGCTGCGTTCGCGCGACAGCCAGATTTTCACCTTCCCCGGCCTGGCGACGGCCGCGCCGTTCAATACGCTGGATGGCCGGTTGGCGCTGAAATATGCCATCGATCGCCAGCAGATGATCCAGACCGTGCTGGGCGGTTACGGCACCCTGGCCAACGATAACCCGATCTTCCCGTCCAGCCCGTATTTCGCCAAAGATATCCCGCAGCGCCCGTACGATCCGGAAAAGGCCAAATTCCACTGGCAGAAAACCGGCTTCAGCGGGCCGTTGACGCTCTCCGTGGCGGAAGCCGGTTTCCCCGGCGCGGTGGATGCCGGCCAGCTTTACCAGGCTTCCGCCAAACGCGCCGGGATCCCCCTCAATGTGGAACGGGTGCCGGACGACGCCTTCTGGGATAACGTGTGGATGAAGAAAACCTTCGTCTCTTCCAACTGGTCGATGCGGCCTACGGCGGATGCATTGTTGTCGCTGGTGTTTACCAGCAACGCCCCATGGAACGAATCGCAGTGGAAAGAGCCCGCATTCGATCAACTGGTGGTTGCGGCGCGTGGCGAACAGGATGAACAGAAACGCCGCCAGATCTACCACGATATTCAACTGATGCTGGTAGAGAAGGGCAGTGAGATCATCCCGTTGTATGCCGATTCGTTGGACGCCTCCAGCAACAAAGTAAAAGGCTTTACCGCTATTCCGGGGTTCACCATGAGTGGCAACCGTGCTGCGGAAAAAGTCTGGTTGGCGTAACGGCCGATGGATAATTCAGCCACATTAAATGGGGGCCTGCGCCTGGTACTGTTTAAGCTGATCGGCCAGCGTTTGCTGGCCGGTGTGGTGATGCTGCTGGTGGTTTCACTGCTGATCTTTGCCGGTATTCAACTGTTGCCCGGCAACGCGGCGACTGCGATTCTCGGGCAGACCGCTACGCCGCAGGCGGTGGCGGCACTGAATCAACAGTTGGGGTTGGATCAACCGGCTCTACAGCGCTATCTGAGCTGGCTTGCCGGCGTGCTGCAAGGGGATTTCGGCCACAGTTTCACCACGCGCGAGGCGATTGGCCCGGTGCTGCTCGAACGTTTGGGCAACAGCCTGTCGCTGGCGTTTTTCACGGCGCTGGTGGCGGTGCCGCTGTCGCTGGTGATTGGCTTTCTTTGCGCCCGTTACCAGAGCCGCTGGCCGGATCGGGTTTTGAGCTTGTTTACCCGCACGGCGGTGTCGCTACCGGAGTTTTTCTCTGGCTATCTGCTGATACTGGTCTTTTCCATCACGCTGTTCTGGCTGCCGAGCAACAGCAGTATCTCTGAGGGCATGCCGCTCGGCCAGCGGCTGCTGGCGATAGCGCTGCCGTGCCTGACGTTGATCCTGGCGGTGCTGGGGCATATGAGCAATATGACGCGTGCGGCGCTGGTGAATGCACAAAACGCCGCCTATGTGGATACCGCCTTGATGAAAGGGCTCTCTTCTTCTGCGATCCTGTTTCGCCACGTGTTGCCCAACGCCTGGGGGCCGATCATTAACGTGATCGTGTTGAACCTGGCCTACCTGATGGTGGGCGTGGTGATTGTCGAGAACGTATTTGTCTATCCCGGCCTTGGCCAGTATATGGTCGACAGCATCAGCAAGCGTGACATCCCGGTGATCCAGGACTGTGCGCTGCTTTTAGCGGCAATTTACATTCTGCTTAATCTGCTGGCAGACGTGGTGGCGCTGGTTGCCAACCCGCGCTTGCTGCATGGCCGTTAAGGGCATCGGCGGCCCCGATATGTTTAAGAAACAAGGAATACCTTTGGATGTTTAGCCTGAAGTTATCCGCCATTCCCGGAATGCTGGGTATGCTGCTGTTTATTTTGGTGGCGCTCTGCGCCCCGTGGATCGCGCCCTATGGCGCCGATCAGGTTGTCGGCGGCGCCTGGGAGGGCATATCGGCCCAGTATTGGTTAGGCACCGACAACCTCGGGCGCGATCTGTTTTCGCGCCTGGTATGGGGCACGCAAACGTCGCTGGGCGTCAGCGCGCTTGCCACGCTGCTGGCGTTCGTTCTTGGTACTGTGCTGGGGTTCCTGGCGGGTTTCTGCCGTGGCTGGGTCGATCAGCTCATTTCACGTCTTAACGATATTTTAATGGCGATCCCAACGCTGATTCTGGCGTTGGTGGTGTTGGCGCTGCTGCCGAAAACCATCCCGATGATTATTCTGGTGCTGGGCGTGCTGGAATCCACCCGCGTGTTGCGCGTGGCGCGCTCGCTGGCGGTGGACATTTCTTCGCAGGAGTTTATCGAAGTGGCGCGCCTGCGTGGGGATTCGGTGAGCTGGATCCTGTGGCGCGAGATTTTGCCTAATGCATTCACTACCCTGATCGCCGAATTTGCGCTGCGCTTTATTTTCGTGCTGCTGTTCCTTTCCTCGCTGTCGTTCCTTGGCCTGGGCATTCAGCCGCCGACGGCGGATTGGGGCGGGCTGGCGCGGGATAATAAAGACGGCATTTTATTCGGTGTATGGGCGGCGTTGCTGCCCGGGGCGGCCATTGCGCTGCTGGCCATTTGTTTGAACAGCGTGGCGGACTGGTTGCTCAGCCGCCATAGCCGCAGTTGGTAGGAGCCCGCGATGAGCACACATTCTTCTTTGCCCTTGCTGCAGGTTGATCAACTGCAGGTCTGCGCGGGCGATGCCGTACTGGTAGACAACATTTCGTTCACCCTGAACAAGGGGCAGGTGCTGGGGCTGATTGGCGAATCCGGCGCCGGCAAATCGACCATTGGCCAGGCGATCCTGGGCCACTGCCGCCAGGGGATGAACATCACGGGCGGGTGCATCCTGTTTGAAGGCCGGGATTTGGCGAGAATGTCAGAGCGCCAACTGCGCAAACTGCGCGGCAGCCGAATCGCCTATGTGGCGCAGTCAGCCTCGGCGGCGTTTAACCCGGCGAAAAAAATCGGCGAGCAGGTGATTGAAAGTGCGTTGCGCCACGGCGTATTCAATCGCCAACAGGCGGTGGCGCGCGCCATCGCGCTGTTTGAGCAACTGCTATTGCCGGAACCGGCGGTCTTTTTCCACCGTTACCCACACCAGGTTTCCGGCGGTCAGTTGCAGCGTGCGATGATCGCCATGAGCATCTGCGCCGGGCCGGATCTGATCATTTTTGACGAACCGACCACCGCGCTGGATGTCACCACCCAGCTTGAAGTGCTGCGCGCCATTGATGCGGTGATCCGCCAAAACGGTGTGGCGGCGATTTATATCAGCCACGATCTGGCGGTGGTGACGCAGATCTCCCAGCGCATTATGGTACTGCGCTACGGTAAGGAGGTTGAAGTGGGGAGTACCGCAGCGCTGTTGGCCGCGCCGCAAGCGGCCTATACGCGTGAACTGCTGCATACTTACGGCGATATTCACGTGCCGCGTACGGCCGCCGCGCCGGTGTTGGTGGTGAAGGATGTGTCGTTGCGGTACAACCAGCAGCCGATCTTGCAAGATATCTCGTTGGCGCTCGGGCGTGGGCGCACGCTGGCGCTGATTGGCGAATCCGGCGCCGGTAAATCGACGATTGGCCGGGTGATCTGCGGCCTGGTGACGGCGCAGCGCGGTGCGGTGACGCTGGAAGGGAAACCGCTGCCGGCCACGCTGGCGAAGCGGAGCCGGCAGCAGCTTGGCGCGATACAGATGATCCATCAGCACCCGGATACGGCTCTGAATCCGTGTTTGACCATTGGCCAGCAAATTGAGCGTTCGATGCAGTGCCTGACGGAGCTGCCTGCCGATGCGCGCCGGGCGCGCATCCTCCGGCTGTTGCAACAGGTTGGCTTGCCTGCCGAATTGGCCGAACGTTATCCCAGCCACCTTTCCGGCGGGCAAAAACAGCGGGTATGTATCGCCCGTGCGCTGGCAGTTGAGCCGCAGGTGATCGTCTGCGATGAGCCCACTTCCGCGTTGGATCCACTGGTTGGGCGCGATGTGTTGGCGTTGCTGAAATCTATTCAGCAGGAAACAGGCATTGCTTTGCTGTTTATCACTCACGATCTGAACGTGGTGCGGGCGATTGCCGATGAAGTGATTGTGCTGCGCCACGGCGATATCGTGCGCCGGGGGGAACTGGATCGGGTGTTCACGCCGCCGCTGGATAATTACACCTACACTTTACTTCACGCGGTGCCGGAGATGCGCGCCGGCTGGCTGCAGGAGAAACTGGCTGAAGCCGCGCACGTGGGGTGAGGGATGAAACGCCGTTTACAACGGCGTATCCTTGGCACAGGGAATTGCAATAGGAGTTTATAGATGATACGCCATATTTTATTGATTACATTTAAGGATGATGCCTCAGAGAGCGAAATAGAAAGGTTAAAACAGGCGTTTTTGCATATGCCAGAGCATATCGACGGCGTGTTAACCGTTGAGTGGGGGAACAATGACAGCCCTGAAGGAAAAAATGCCGGTTTTAGCCACTGTGTGGTGATGACTTTCCGCGATGAGCAAACGCGCGAACGCTATTTGCCGCACCCACAGCATGATGCCTTAAAAGAGATCTTCCGGCCGTTGCTGAGCGATATTATCGTCTTTGATTACCCGGTATTGCCGCCCAACGTGAGTGAATAAGGGGGCATCATATTAGAAAAGCGGCCGCAGGGCCGCTTTTGCATGGTAAACCGCTTCAGACATTTAGCGGTTTATTTATCGCGATAATATTTACCCAGTGAGTCAGCCACTTTCATCGCGTCATAGACGTCGTTCGCCGTGACTTTTCTTACCATGTTACCCATGGTGTCGCCTTCGGCGCAGGCAACTTCAGCAACGGCACGCCAGTCTTCTTCTTTCCACTCTTTCAGGCCGAAGTCTTCCAGGCACAGCGGCAGTTTAGCGATTTTGATGATTTTAATGACTTCTTCCAGTTCTTCTTTCGGCGTGTTTTCCAGCACCAATTGGGTTAACAGACCGAACACCACTTTTTCGCCGTGCTGAGCCCGGTGTAATTCCGGCACCACGGACATACCGTTGTTCACCGCATGAGCCGCGGCCAGGCCGCCGGATTCAGCGCCTACGCCGCTGGCGTAGATGGTGGCTTCCAGGCAGGCTTCGAAGGCCGGCGAGCTGACTTTATTTTCCACGGAGATCATCGCCTGCTCGACGTTGGCTTTCAGCAGATCAAAGCACAGCTTGGCGATAGCCAGGCCGGTGGCAGACGGTTTTCTTAGGATCAGGTTCAGGCCGTCGGCGTTGTAGCAGGCGCGGGCTTCAAAGTAGGTGGCCAACGCATCGCCGATGCCGGCAGAGAAAAAGCGCGCCGGCGCTTTCACCAATACGTTGGGATCGGCCAATACGGCATCTGGGTTTTCCGGCAGGAACAGATATTTATCAAATTCACCGTTTTCTTTATATAGCACGGACAGCGCGGTGCAGGGGGCATCAGTAGAAGCGATGGTTGGAACGATGATGACGGGTTTTTTATGCTGGTAAGCCACGGCTTTTGCGGCATCCAGTGTTTTCCCGCCGCCGATGCCGACAATAACATCACAACTGTTTTTTTCTCGTATTTCACACAGGCGATCGACTTCTTTTTGTGTACATTCACCTGCGAATTTTTCTATAACGCTACCGACATTGTTTTTTTGTAGATTGAATTTAGTCGTTGTATTGACGGTATCCAGAAAGAAAACGTCGCAAACAATAAGCGCTTTATTGCCGAAGTCATGAATATACGCACTGGGATCCAGCAGGAGATCTTTTGCGATGATAAATTTCTTTGGAGATGATATTGAGCGGTGATTAGACACGGATTATTCCTTTTTTGTATTGTACTAAATTTTTAAAAATACTATAGATATTTGAACGCTTGCTGATCAAATGAAAGTCGGGGCTAAATTGATCTGGCTCAATTTAGCCGTTCCCTTAAGTTATTTTGATATGAATGGCGGTATTTGTATAGGATTATAATATAATGAAAAAAGATTATTTTTTTGTTTTTGTCCAGTGGGTTTTCCAGTTGGGCTTTTATTGTACTGTCCGGCGGAGTGGGTTTCTCCCCCGCAACTGCTCTTTGGATTAGCACGGAGCAAAGCTTATCCAAATAATATTAATTATCTTAATGAATTAACATGATTTTTTCCGTGATTGCTATTGATTGGCTGTGAGGCATTTTGGTATAGCTATCGCAAGTGATGCGTGAGAAGATCGCTGGGGGCGATTCATAGAAGCTCAGATGAAAAAGCCATTTTAGTGGTTTATTTTCTCACTTATGTCACTTTTTATACCGTGGCGGCCGTTGCGAATGCGCTGTGTTCCGGTAAAAGGCGGTATATCCCGCGGTGTAGGTGGGAAGTTTGTTTGTGATGATGGTTCAATCAGCAAGTCGAAAAATGTGCCGTTAGGCCGAAAAGGTTGGAGAACGTGAGACTATTTTTTATTACTCTGGTGGTGTTGGTCGTGTTTGTCGGGGTTATATCCTACCTGAGCGGCTCTTCGCCCTTCCCCTGGGGCTGAGAGGCGGTTGATATTTTCCCACAGTTTGCAGCCGGCACGTGGGTTGCCGGTATTGTATGCAACTGTTGCCGCCGGGGTCATATCGTTGCCTGAGATCCGGCCGCTGGGCGGCATATTGCCAGGGCAATGGCGAGGCAGATGTTTTGCGTACATTTGGCCGGGGTGGGGCGGTCATTGCCGCCAGTAGCGGCCTTGAAGACGAAATATTAAGCGTTAACTGGATCACGAAAATCATGTAATTTATTGATTTTTAATTAATTTAAATCTCTTTTCTCAGAGTTGACAACCTCAGCCAGCGTTAATATATTTTTTATACCGTGGCCATGCGCTACTGCGCTTTAGTTCGCGGTGGGTAGTGTCGTTATCGGTATTTCTTAATCCCTTGATAGCTTTGCAACACTATTTGGAGGTTTATGTATGAAATATCCTGTTGGCAGTATCGTTAAGCTTATTTCAGAGAATAAGAAAGGCCAGGTTATTAACGTGATACGCTCTGAAAGTGCTTCCCAATATGGTGTTAAATGGGGGGATGGTTCTTACAATATCCACCCAGAAAACGAAGTCAGGCTGGCAAGCTCTGATTTACCTAAGGTTTTCCCATGTTTATATGGTTAATTAATGCCATTTAAATATCTGCATATAAACCATGTTCAGTGCTTTTATTACTTAAAGATGGCAATTGGATGAAGTTTCGGTTTTTTTGTCGTTATAATGGCTTGTAATCATCGCTGTTAATTATCATGACGTTCACCGTTGCATTATTGCGCGTGGTAACCGATGTTGCGCCTCACCCCGGCCATGGCCGGGGTTTTATGTTTTATCCGGGCATGAAAAAAGCCGCCTGTTATCAGGCGGCGGAATGTTTAGCTAAAACGTTACAAAGGTGGTCACAAAAGGGCATTGCGGGCCCGGATGCGACCACTGCAGAATATCCTCTGGCCCTTGGCTGCACAAGAATTCCCCCTGCTTGCTCGTTGAAATAGGAATAACCTCAGCTGGATAAAAACGGGGTTGGGCTGCGGGCGCCTATTTTTGCAAAATCGTCAATGGCCGGGTTGTTTTGCCAGACATGCGTGCCTAATGTTGCTGATGTTTACACGCCGGTAAAATGGGTGATGTTTCGATGTGTTCCACCGCTGTTTGTAGCGTTTGAATTCCAGGTTACATCTGGCCAGGCAAACTTACCTGATGATGACAAATCTATACACTCACCTTGGTAGGGTAGTTCTACCCGATGATGTTGTGTGTTACTCCTTATTCCTTCCTGTAGCGTATTATTCATTCCCATCCTTTATCCCGCCGCGAGCGGGATTTTTTTACCCTATCCTGCGGGCCGGTAGCAAATCCCGCAGGCCGAAGAGCATTTTTTATCATTCAGCCCGACGAATTGCTGTCACCCAAGGGAGGAACGCACTAGATTATTAAGTACCCGTCATACTTCAAGTTGCAGATATGTTGGCGCTGTTGCCTGTAACTCGAATTATTTAGGGTAGAGACCCCACGCGATAACGGGCCATGCGCCCGCCGCGGTCATTCAACTTCAGGAGTACATTATGGCTAAGACTGTGGTTATTTATCATTCCGGCTACGGCCACACGGAACGTCTGGCAAAAACGGTGGCAGAGGGCGCAGGTGCTGAACTGATCGCCATCGATCCGGAAGGCAACATCAGCGAACAGGCCTGGCAAACGCTGGACGAGGCCGATGCCATTATTTTCGGCTCGCCAACGTATATGGGCGGCCCATCGTGGCAATTTAAGAAGTTTGCCGATGCCAGTTCCAAAGCTTGGTTTACCGGCAAGTGGAAAGATAAAGTGTTCGGCGGTTTTACCAACAGCGCCAGTTTGAACGGTGATAAGCAGGTGACGTTGATTGCGCTGCAGACGCTGGCTTCACAGCACGGCGGGCTTTGGGTCAGCCTGGGGCTGATGCCGGCCAATACCAAAGCGGCGCAGCGTACCGACGTCAACAACCTGGGGGGCTCGGTTGGCCTGCTGGCGCAAACTCCGGCGGATGCCAGTGTGGATGAAATGCTGGCCGGCGATTTGGAAACCGCCACGCTATATGGGCAGCGTATTGCAGCGGTAGCCGCAAAACTGGCCTAATAGTATGCTTCCCGCCCCACTTTTGCGTGGGGCGTTACGATCACTCCAGCGCCGTGGTTTTTTTCCTCTTTTTTGCCACGGCGAGATGGCGTTTGGCTTTCCCTGCGGCTCTGGATGAGCGGCACGGTGTCTCATCGGCGGAAATGATGCGCGGTGAACTGAATGACAATACATTACTCTGCGGTTAGGATGATTCTGTTAAAGAAAAGTTGATGTTCGTTATGTATTGATTAGACTTGGTTTCTTCGTTTCAATCGGGTTTATTTATCCTATCAAGTTGCCGAGCTCGCGAATATGCGCATAATTATTCTGGTTATTATGGAATTATGGACAAGGTTATGGATGCCAGAATAAATACTAAACATGGGCTGCCTTTGACGGTCCAATTGATTAACCTTTTTCTACTGGCTTTCTTATTGTCGCTGGTGGGCGTTTTTACCCGGCCGATTGATTCGCTGTCGCTGTTTTGGCCGGTGAATGCCATTTTGCTCGGGCTGCTGCTGCGCAAGCCTGCTTATGCCACACGGCCCGGCTGGGTGGTGATTTATCTGGGGATGATCGCCTCCGATCTGGTGACCGGTGAACACTGGTCGATGGCGCTGTGGCTTAATGCCTGTAACATGGCGATGATCGGTATTGGCTACAGCGTTATGCTGATACTGCCGCAGTCTCAACGGAGGATGGGGCAGCCGCAGGCGATTCTGTACCTGTTTACCGCCAGCCTGCTTGGTGCCGCCGTCGCGTCGACGATGTCGGTGGTGCGC
This sequence comes from Gibbsiella greigii, assembly GCF_039540155.1. Taxonomy (NCBI): domain Bacteria; kingdom Pseudomonadati; phylum Pseudomonadota; class Gammaproteobacteria; order Enterobacterales; family Yersiniaceae; genus Gibbsiella; species Gibbsiella greigii. The sequence goes on along the minus strand of NZ_BAABEM010000052.1, from coordinate 63,388 downwards.
CATGACAACCTATACCATAACCCGTTTGTGGTGGCCTGGGCGGCGTGGTTTAGCGAACAGTTCTCCACCAATCTGCTGATCTTGCCGGTATTTTTGGCGGCCCCGCGCATGAAGCAATTGCTGAACATGCGTTTCAACTGGCAACTGCGCAGTTGTGTGCCGCTGTTGGTGTTGCTGCTGTCTCTCCTGTTCAGTGTGTATATCGGCGGGCCGGGGGCGATTGCTTTCCCGATCCCGGCGCTGCTGTGGTGTGCGGTGCGCTATCAACTCTTTACCGTGACGCTGCTCTCGTTGCTGACTGGGGTTACCGAAATCGTCAGTATTTCTGCCAATCTGCTGCTGTATGGCGCGCCAAACGCCCACAATGAGTTTATCGATACGCTGATGTCGGCGCGGTTGGGCATCGCGATGCTGGTGATGGGGCCTTTGATCCTGTCGAGCTCAATCGCCGTAAATCGCAAGCTGTTACGGCGGCTGGAGCACAGCGCTAATCATGATTTCCTGACCGGCGCCTTAACCCGTAGCGCGCTGACCAGCAAAGCCAGCGAACTGCTGGAGCAGAAACACAAATCGAAAGAAGCACTGTCGCTGCTGTTGATTGATATAGACCATTTTAAACTGATAAACGATACCCACGGCCATGTGGTGGGCGATAGGGTATTGGCGTCTTTTGCCCATATTCTGCGGCGTGAATTGCGCAGCGACCAACTGTTCGGCCGTCTGGGGGGCGAGGAGTTTGCGATTGTGATGCCGCGTGCGTTGGCGGTGCAGGCGGTTGCGCTGGCCGAGCATCTGCGCAAGCTAATCGAACAGGCGGATTTGGATTCGGGCGGTAAAGCCCCGCTGAAGGTGACGATTAGCATCGGCGTCGCCAGCCTGGCGATGAATGAGGTGAAATCGCTGGAGCAGGTTATGAATATGGCCGATATCGCACTGTATCGCGCCAAATCCCTGGGGCGTAATCACGTGGAATCTTTCAACGTGGTGAATGGCAACAGCCTTGGCTACGTCAAATTTAAATAAGCATTACGCCTGCTTGGGTTGAAAACGAACGCCGCAGTTGGGGCAGATCAGCTCGACGTTTTCCTGCAGGCGTGAGCACTGTTGCTTGGTGACATAAGCGCATTTGGGGCAGGCAATTGGTGTGGTGCGTTCGGTGTAGCCTTTAACGCTGCGGGAATGGGGCATAACAACTACCTGCGTAAAGTAAAGAACCACGCTAACACAGGTAGTTTTAAACTGCCTTGATTATTTTCCGGCCCTTTCTTATAGCTGCTTAAGCATGTCGAGCGTTTCGTCGATGTCGATTTCATGCTCAGAGAAAGTATGGGTAACGTTCTGGAAGGTGGTCACTGACAGCATGCGCAGGGTTTGCGTCGCGGCGGGATCCTGGGCGGCCTCTGGCCGGATGCGGTTCATCAGCAGGCCAACCGAGAGCACAGTGTTTTCCTTATCGATCTCGGTTTTTACCGGGGCTTCCTGGGTAAAGGTGTGGAACGATTTAATGCTGGAAATCTTAATCCGTTCATTGGCGATGATGATGTATTTGCTTGGCGCCTGCACTTTGACGGCGTAGGCCGATGGGCCTTTGGCGTTATTGGTCGGCTCAAAGGTGACCGCTGCATCTTTCTTGATAAGCTCCGGGTTTTGCACTTTGACCACGTGAAAATAACGATTTTCCCCGTTCTCATCGCGAATAAAGCCGAAGCCTTTGTCTGCAAAAAAAGTCGTTATCTTGCCGTTCATCGTTATTCTCTAAAGTCGTTAATCCTGTGCTAATCATAACGTGGAATGCCGCGCTATGACAGAGAAAGGGCCCACGGCCGCCGCTGTTAGCCCTATGTCTGCGGCGCTTGAAGAGAATATCTCCGAAAATGGCGCCGTGTGTATGCAGTGTGGGCATCTAAGCTGGCATTCTACCGAGTTTTTCACTTTTTATTTATTTTATGTGATCCCGATAGTGGACAAAATCCGATCTAGTTGCTGTACTGTATTTGACACACGTTTTGTGTCTTACATTCACGTTAAAGGTAAGTTTGATGTCCAAGATTAAAGGTAGCGTTAAGTGGTTTAATGAATCCAAAGGCTTCGGTTTCATCACCCCTGAAGATGGCAGCAAAGACGTTTTCGTTCATTTCTCCGCCATTGTCAGCAACGGTTTCAAAACCCTTGCCGAAGGCCAGCGTGTAGAGTTTGAAATCACTAACGGCGCCAAAGGCCCGTCTGCTGCCAACGTTACCGCTATCTAAGCTATCGCAGCTGATTTTCTTAAAACCCGCGCCTTTGCGCGGGTTTTTTATCGCCTGGCGATCACGGTTGCGTGCGGCGCGCCATAAAGACAAACAGCACTATCGCAATAAAATAGCAGCCGACGATGGTGAGCGCCATCGAAACGCTGGAGGTGCCGCCCAGCCCGGTTAGCGGCACGCTGCAGGCGCCGAGGGCGAACATGCACACCCCGATTAACGCTGAAGCGCTGCCTGCATTTCCGCCTTGCGACTGCATCGCCAGCGATGACGCCGTGGGGCCGACCACGCCAATGGCGGCGACCGAGAAGAACAACGTTACCAGCAGCAGCGCCAGCGAGGTATGCATCAGGCTTGCCAGCAACAACAGTAACGATGCCACGGCCGCTAACGCCAACCCCCCCTTCAGCACGCGCCATTCCCCCCACAGGCCGCTGATGCGCGCCGTCAGTTGGGAGGCGATAATCAGGCCGATACCATTAACCGCAAAACACAGGCTAAATGCCTGCGGGCTAAGGCCATAGATTTGCTGTAGTACAAACGGCGAGGCGCCGATGTAAGCGAACATGCCCGCTAAAGTAAAACCTTGTGTCAGGCACAGGCCCATAAACTGGCGCTGCCTGGCGAGCGCGCCAAGGGAGAGCAGCATTGCCACGATGCCCCCCTGGCTACGCCGCTCCATGGGCAGGGTTTCGTGCAGCTTGAAGGCGGTTAGGGTAAACAGCGCCAGGGCAATGATCGCCAGCGCGGAGAAGATGCCTCGCCAGTCGAGAAACTGCAGCATAACGCCGCCCATTACCGGGGCGATAATCGGCGCCAGACCGTTGATTAGCATCAACAGGGCGAAAAAGCGCGTCAATTCATGCCCGGTGTACAGATCGCGCGCGACGGCGCGTGAAATGACCGCACCGCCGGCGCCGGCCACCCCTTGCAGCAACCTGGCAATCAGCAGTTGTTCGATGCTGGGGGCCAGCGCGCACCACAACGAGGTGGCCAGCAACAGCAGCAGGGAAATCAGCAGGGGGCGCATGCGGCCGAGTTTGTCGCTGTATGGCCCGAAGATCAGCTGCCCCATACCAAGCCCCAGCAGCCCGGCGGTCAGGCTAAGCTGGGCGGCGGCGGTGGATGTCTGCAGTTCGCTGGCGATTTCCGGCATGGCAGGAAGGTAAAGATCGGTGCAAAGTGGGCCAAGCGCGGCCAATAAGCCTAAAATAACGGCATACAGCAGGCGTTGCCGGGCGGTTTGTTTGACCATGTGATGGTTACCTAAGTAGTAATGATGGCTAAATTGTAGTGCACGCGTCGGAAAGCGGGTTAACGCCCGCCAATCCAACTTACCAGCAGGAATGCCAGCAACGTCATTGCCAGTGAGCCGAGCAGGTTGAGCGCAACGTTGGCCAGTGCCCAGGCAAAACGGCCGTCCTGCAGCAGATAAACCACTTCAAAGGAAAAGGCGGAAAAGGTGGTCAAGCCGCCGCAAAACCCCGTCGTGATTAACAGCTTCAGCGTGGGATCGACCGTGTTCATGCGCATAAACAGCGCCATCGCCAGGCCGATAATAAAACAGCCGACCAGGTTCACGGCCAGTGTGCCCAGTGGGATGTGGGCATGGAGCGGGTTCAACTTCAAGTTCATTGCCCAGCGCAGCGCGCTGCCTAAACCACCACCAATAAATACAGCCAAAAAAGCGTTAAACATGATCAAAACAACCTTTCATAACAGATAGGGAAAAGTCACTCAGAAAGGCCCGGGCGTAATGCTACGCACCTCTCTGAGAGGTTACGTAGACATCATCAGCCGGTTAAGGCGGTTATGGAGGAATGCCATCTCCGTTAGCCAGCGCGGTTTTCCACTCTGGCGCAGCGATTTTACACTGCGCGCGGCCGTTTTTGTAGTGGCGGCAGTATAAAGAGGCGGGCAGCCGGCACTGGCCCCAGGTTTTATCGGTTTCTGCCAGGCGCATACGATCTCACTCTGTTACATGTTGCTGTTGTTTTACCCGGCTGAAAGCCGCTAAATAACAGCAGGCAAGGTTTGTTTTCTCGCTGCCGCGGGCAGCTATAATGAAAAAAGAAGGTGAGTATGGAAGGTATTAGTATTACCAAACTTCTGGTTATTGCGGTGTTGGTGGTGTTGCTGTTCGGCACCAGCAAACTGCGCACCCTGGGCGCGGACCTGGGCGCGGCGCTGAAAGGCTTTAAAAAAGCGGTCAGCGATGATTCGACTACGGCGCAAAACAGCGCAGAGAATACTTCAGCGCAGCCTGGCGTTGAGAAGAAAGACATCTAACGCGTTCGTCATTTCCTTCCGGCAATAAAAAACGGATGGCCCGCCCGGGCATCCGTTTTTGTGTTTTTGCTGCGTGAAACGTAACAAAATATTACGTTCGTTTATTTCACTTCGATCCCTTTTGCCTGCAGATCCGCATGGTAAGAGGAACGAACAAACGGGCCGCATGCCGCGTGGGTGAACCCCATCGCCAGCGCTTCAGCTTTCATTTCATCGAACTCGGCTGGGCTGACATAGCGCTGTACCGGCAGGTGGTGGCGGCTTGGTTGCAGGTATTGGCCCAGCGTCAGCATGGTGACGCCGTGGCGGCGCAGATCGCGCATTACTTCAACGATTTCTTCATTGGTTTCACCCAGGCCAACCATCAGGCCGGATTTGGTCGGGATTTCCGGATGCAATGCTTTGAACCGCTCAAGCAGGCTCAATGACCATTCATAGTTCGCGCCTGGGCGAACCTGGCGGTAGACGCGCGGCACGTTTTCCAGGTTGTGGTTGAATACATCCGGCGGGCTGGCGTTCAGGATATCCAGCGCGCGGTCCATACGGCCACGGAAGTCCGGCACCAGGGTTTCGATCTTGATGTTCGGGCTTTTGGCGCGGATCGCGGTGATACAGTCGGCAAAGTGCTGGGCGCCACCGTCGCGCAGGTCGTCGCGGTCAACGGAGGTGATCACCACGTAGCGCAGGGCCATATCGGCGATGGTTTGCGCCAGTTTTTCCGGCTCGTTGTTATCCGGGGCGACAGGGCGGCCGTGCGCCACGTCGCAGAATGGGCAGCGGCGGGTGCAGATGGCGCCCAGAATCATGAAGGTTGCCGTGCCGTGGTTGAAGCATTCAGACAGGTTGGGGCAGGAGGCTTCTTCGCAGACCGAATGCAGGCCATTTTTGCGCATGGCCGCTTTAATCCCCTGGATACGCGATGAATCGGCAGGGAGTTTGATTTTCATCCATTCGGGTTTACGTAACAGCTCCTGCCGTTCAGTGACCACCGTTTTTATCGGGATCAGCGCCATTTTATCGGCATCGCGGTATTTAACGCCGCGTTCCATCTGAATTGGTTTACTCATAGTCGTGCAGGTTCCAGTTACAAAAACGGCTTTTATCTATCAAAATCAGTAAAATAAAAGCAGCAGTAAAAAAATAGTAAAATTCTGGTGATACTATACCACTTTTACTGTGATCCATTCAGCCCCTCTTGTATCACGATCTCGGGCCATTCATCCTGCTGTTTTGTGCGCTGGTACGCCCGACTTTCTGCCGGGATGCCTGTCACGGGCCCGTCAGGCCGCTGGTGGGGATTGCGCCGCCTTGATGCCGGCGGCGCAGAGGCGAACGTTATTCGCCTATCGGTAAATAACCCTGCCAATGCGGTTTTGCCGGCTGGCCGTTTGGGTTTGCAACCAGGTGTAAATAGAACTCCCCGACTTTCTCCAGCAGCAGACAGTCATCCACGTCTTTCAGATTATCTTTGTGTTGGTGCGCCGCCCCGGTGAGCAATGCTGCAAGCGCTTTTTGTTTGGCGGCGGCGGGGGTTTCAGCAATGAACAGATCGAATTCATGCAGTTCCGCCAGCGTGTCTGGGCTATAGCCGCCGACGTTGACGAAATAGAGCTTTTGGTTGCCCGAGGCGGGCTCGGTAGACAAGCGGATATCATAGCCATCCGCCCACGTCAGCTGGGTGTAACCGTCAAGATGGATTTTATTTTTATCGCCAAACCACGCTTCCCGCAGCAAGGGGTAGGCATCTTCGGGTTTTTCAACGGCGGCGAATTGCACGTCATGCACTTCGATATTCGATTTTCCTGCGTTGCCGCCGATATAGAACATATAAAAATTCATGCAGTTACACTCTCCAGTGGGTATCGCTATATGAATTTTTATATAGCCTTTAATAGTATACAAAGTGGGTGGGTATGGAAAGTGGAGGATGAAAACAGGCGGCCCGCCTGATTTGCTTGCCGCGGGGTTACAGGTAGTCGGCCAGGCGCCACGCGCGCGGTTCGATTTTCTGGTAGCCGAGAAGATGCGCGAATTCTTTCACCAGCACCGGATGAACGTCATCCAGCCCAACGCCCGCCGCCAGCGCGCTGACCTGCGTCATCTGCATGCCGGCATAGCCGCAAGGGTTGATACGCAGAAACGGGTTGAGATCCATCGCCACATTTAACGCCAGGCCGTGGAATGAACCGCCTTTGCGGATGCGTAACCCCAGCGAGCAGATTTTGCTGTCGCCCACGTATACGCCGGGCGCATCCGGCCGTGCGTGCGCCACAATGTCGAAGTGGGCCAGAGTATTGATAATGGCGTTTTCGATGTGCGTGACCAGCTGGCGCACGCCAAGCTTGTTGCGCTTGAGATCGATCATCACATACATCACTTGTTGGCCCGGCCCGTGGTAGGTGACCTGGCCGCCGCGATCGCTTTGGATGACCGGGATATCCCCGGGCACCAGCAGGTGTTCCGCTTTGCCGGCTTGCCCCTGGGTGAACACCGGGTTGTGCTGCACCAGCCACAGTTCGTCGGGGGTATCGGCATTGCGGCGGTCGGCAAAGTTGTGCATCGCCAGGGAAACCGGCTCATACGGTTGCAACCCCAGTTGGCGCAAAATGATCGTATCGTGTTGCAAGTGGCTCATCGTCAGGCTATGTCTCGCATCGGGTAAATATTATCTTTACGTGCGCGCGGCAAGCAGCTCAATGCGGGCTACCTGCCAGGGCTTTACAGCACCATGCGGACAATTTCGATATTGCCTAACTCTTCGTACAGCGTTTCCACCTGATCGATATGGGTTGCGGTGATGGTGATGGAAACGGAATGGTAGTTGCCTTTGCTGCTCGGTTTAACCTGCGGAGTGTAATCCCCGGGAGCATGGCGCTGCACCACTTCAACCACCTGGTCTACCAACTCGGGTTGTGCCAGGCCCATCACCTTGTAGGTGAATGAACAAGGGAATTCGAGCAGTTCGTTCAGTTTAGTTTTCATGTGCGCTCCAGAAAGGGTGCCGTCACGGTGGTGGTGACAGTAGGGGGTGCTAAAAATTATAACTCCCGACCAGGCGGGAGTTAATGTTAATCAATAGATGGGGGCAAAAAGGCCGTTTTCAAGGCTTAGCCAAACCAGTGGTGGAACATCAGCTTGATGTAATCCACGATGCGGCTGAAGAACCCGCCTTCTTTCACTTCGTTAAGCACTACCAGCGGGCGTTGGTCAATTGTCTTGCCGTCCAGCTGGAAGTTGATGCTGCCAACCACCTGGTTTTTCGCCAGCGGCGCGTGGATTTCGGTGTTGTTCAGCACATAGCTGGCTTTCAGATCTTTCATGCGGCCACGCGGGATAGTCAGGTAGACATCTTTATCCACTCCCAGCTCCACGCGATCGCTGTCGCCGAACCATACCGGCTCGGAGGCAAATTCTTTGCCGGCCTTCAGCGGTGCGACGGTTTCAAAGAAGCGGAAGCCCCAGGTCAGCAGCTTTTTGCTCTCGGTTTCGCGGCCTTTGAAGGTGCGCCCGCCTAATACAGCGGAGATCAGGCGCATTTGGCCTTCAGTCGCGGAGGCGACCAGGTTGTAGCCCGCGGCTTCAGTATGGCCGGTTTTGATGCCATCCACGTTCAGGCTGGTATCCCACAGCAGGCCGTTACGGTTCATCTGGCGGATATTGTTGAAGGTGAACTCTTTCTCTTTATAGATGGCGTATTCATCCGGCACGTCGCGAATCAACGCCTGGCCGATCAGCGCCATATCGCGCGCAGAGCTGAATTGGCCTTCGGCATCTAGGCCGTGCACGGTCTGGAAGTGGGTGTTCTGCAGGCCCAGCTGTTTAACGTAGGTGTTCATCAGGTTAACGAACGCATCCTGGCTGCCGGCGACGTAGTCGGCCATGGCCACACAGGCATCGTTACCGGATTGCAGGTTAATGCCGCGGATCAGTTTAGAGACCGGTACGCGATCGCCGGGTTTGAGGAACATCAGCGAAGAGCCTTTGAACACGGGGTTACCGGTCGCCCAGGCATCCTGGCCGATGGAGACGATGTCATCCTGGCCGATTTTGCCGGATTTCAGCGCCTGGCCGATGACATAGCTGGTCATCATTTTGGTCAGGCTGGCAGGATCGCGCCGGGCATCGGCGTTGGATTCGGCCAACACTTTACCGGAGTTGTAATCGATCAGGATATACGATGCCGCGTCAATCTGCGGGACACCCGGGATCATGGTTTTAAGGTTAACGTCATCAGCCTGCGCAACGGAAGAGGCGCTCATCGCGATAACGGTGCCGAGCGCTATGCTCTTGATTAAGCGAAAAGAAGTTAAATGTTTCATGATCGGGACTACGACATCCGTGAAAGTAAGTGAAAAAACGAGCCACACTATAACAGATGGGATCCCGGCAGGCATCAGGCATTCGTGCAGCAGCGTTGGGGTTTCCCCGTTTTAGCTGCAAGAAAATGTTTCAGCTAAAGAACGGCTTGCTGGGCCTGTAGCCTGCCGGGCATCTTGATTCAGGGGGCGGCGATAATAAATGATTGCTGCTGGGCTTGCGTGGCGAGCCGTTGCTGCAGTTGTTCTGCCTGTTGGCGGTTGCTAAATGGCCCCATCTGGACGCGGTACATCGCACCGCTGGCGGAAACCTTGCCGGGCACGCCGAACTGCTGGCTCAGCTTTTGCTGCCAGGCTTGCGCCCGCTCTGCGTTGCTCAATGCGCCAACCTGCACGACATAGCCGCCGGTGCTGTTGCTCACCGCCGGGGCTGCCACCGGTGCGGCCGCGGCTGCCGGTGCTGGGCTGCTCACAGGAGCCGGTTGCGGCTCGGCGCTTTCCAGCACGCCTGCCGGCAGGGCGCTTGGCGCCCCCAGGAAGCCGCTGCGGCCGTTGCCGCCGTTCAGGGTGCTGTTGTCTATCGGGCGCACGGCGGTGTTGTCAGCCACGGGCGTTTCCTGTTGCATTGGGGTCCCCATGGCGCTGCTGCCCAAGTCCGGGCGGGCGGGCAGCGCATAGCTTTGTTTGGCGACCACGGTGCCGATAGTGCCTGGGCCGCTCAACGTGCCGTCCGGAGCGACGTTGATGAAATCAACCTTCACTTTGGTGTTATTGGAGAGGTTGAGGCGCTCGGCCGCCGCCTTGGACAAATCGATAATCCGCCCTGGGGTATAAGGCCCGCGATCGTTAACCCGCACCACCAGTTGGCGGCCGTTGGCCAGGTTGGTGACGCGCACGTAGCTTGGGATTGGCAGCGTTGGGTGTGCCGCCGTTAAGGCGTTGGGATCAAACTGTTCGCCGATGGCGGTGCTGTTGCCGTTGGCTTCTTCGCCATACCAAGAGGCCAGGCCGCTTTGGCTGAAGTTTTGTGGATCTTTGATGATACGGTAAGTGTCGCCATTAACCTTATAATCCTGCAGCGTGCCAGGGTTATAGGGTTCATAGTGAGGCTCCACGCCGCCGATTTCCACCACCGGCCCGTTGTATGGCTGCGGCGGCGCCTGCTGTTCTGTGGTCGTGGTGGTACAGGCTGCAAGCAGCATTGCCGATACCACGACCCCTAGCCATTCCTTACGCATTGCACACCTCTTATAAACTTTTAGACAGCATTTTCCGATGCGTGTGGATCGACATCACGATGCCGAACCCAGCCATCAACACAATCAGCGCCGAACCGCCGTAGCTCACCAGAGGCAAAGGTACGCCAACTACCGGTAAAATGCCACTGACCATACCAATGTTAACAAACACATAGACAAAGAGAATCAGCATCAGGCCGCCGACCATCACGCGGCCGAAGGTCGTCTGCGCCTTGGCCGCAATGATCAGGCCGCGCAGGATAACCAGCAGATACAGCGCCAGCAGAACCAGAACGCCAATCAGGCCGAGCTCTTCCGCCAGCACGGCGAAGATAAAGTCGGTATGGCGTTCAGGCAGAAACTCTAATTGGGATTGGGTGCCGTGCAGCCAGCCTTTGCCCGATAGGCCGCCGGAGCCGATGGCGATTTTCGACTGGATAATGTGGTAGCCGGCGCCGAGCGGATCGCTTTCCGGATCGAGCAGCATCATCACGCGCGCACGCTGATAATCATGCATCAGGAAAAACCACAGCACGGGGACAAATGCGGCTACCAGCAGGGCGGCAACGGCGATCAGTTTCCAACTCATGCCGGAGAGGAACAGCACGAACAGGCCGGAGGCGGCGATCAGGATCGCGGTGCCGAGATCGGGCTGGGCGGCCACCAACAGGGTGGGCAGGAAAATCAGCACCAGCGCAATACCGGTGTTTTTCAGCGACGGTGGGCAAACGTCACGGTTCATAAAGCGCGCCACCATCAGCGGCACGGCGATTTTGGCGATTTCCGAAGGCTGAAAGCGCACGAAGCCCAGATCCAGCCAGCGCTGCGCGCCCTTACTGATTTGGCCGAAGGCATCGACCAGAATCAGCAGGAAAACGCAAAAGATATACAAATAGGGCGCCCAGCTTTCATATACCCGGGGCGGGATCTGCGCCATGACCGCCATCACAATCAGCCCCATCAGGATCTGGCCGATTTTTCGCTCCATCATGCCGATATCCTGGCCGCTGGCGCTCCACATCACAAAGGCGCTGTATACCAGCAGCGCCAGGACGAAAAGGAGAAACGTGGGGTCGATATGGATTTTGGTCCAGATCGTGCCTTTTTGTTGACTGTCAGTCATGATCCGTTAGTCACCTTCTGTACCGGGCGGGGCAGGCGCCGCGACCGGTAGTTGCGTATTGTTGTCGCCCAGCAGGATGTGGTCGAGGATCTGGCGGGTGATGGTACCCACCGCCGGGCCAGAACCGCCGTTTTCCAGAATAATGGCGACTGATACTGTCGGGTTGTCGTAAGGCGCGAAGGCGGTCATCAGCTTGTGATCGCGCAGGTGCTCCGCCAGCTTATGTGCGTTATAGGTTTCATAGCCGAATACCTGTGCGGTACCCGATTTCGCCGCGGCTTTATACGGTGTGCCTTCAAAATATTTGCGTGCCGTGCCGTTAGGCCGGTTGGCTACGCCGTACATACCGTCTTTGGCGATTTCCCAGAAGCCGGAATGAATATCGCCAATTTGCGTATGCTGTTCCTGAACATAGGGCACCTGTTCGCCGTTGATCCGGGTGGCCTGCAGCAGGTGCGGCACTTTGACACTGCCGTCGTTAATCAGCGTATTCAGCGCTTTGGACATTTGGATCGGCGTGGCGGTCCAGTAGCCCTGGCCGATGCCCACTGGAATGGTGTCCCCCTGATACCACGGCTTCTTGAAGCGTTTGAGTTTCCATTCGCGCGTCGGCATCAGCCCGGAGCGCTCTTCGGACAGATCGATGCCGGTGTATTGCCCGTAGCCGAATTTGGTCAGCCATTCGGACAAACGATCGATGCCCATGTCGTAGGCAACCTGGTAGAAGAAGGTATCGGCGGATTCCTCCAGCGCTTTGGTCACGTTGAGGCGGCCGTGGCCCCACTTTTTCCAGTCGCGGAAGCGTTTTTCAGAGCCGGGCAATTGCCACCAGCCGGGATCGAACACCACGGTGTTTTTGGTGATCACCCCGGCGCTGAGCGCCGAGACGGAGATATAAGGTTTCACCGTGGAAGCCGGCGGATAAACCCCCTGCGTGGCGCGGTTGATCAGCGGGCGGTTTGGATCGTTCAGCAACCCCTGATAGTCCTTGCTCGATATGCCGTCCACAAACAGGTTGGGATCGTAGCTTGGCGTGGACACCAGCGCCAGAATACCGCCGGTGCGCGGATCGCTCACCACCACGGCCGCGCGGCTGTTCACCAGCAGTTGTTCAATGTAGCGCTGCAGGTTGAGATCCAGCGTCAGGTAAATATCCTGCCCGGCGGAAGGCGGCTGTTCATGCAACTGGCGGATGACCCGGCCGCGGTTATTTACCTCGACTTCTTCATAGCCGGTTTTACCATGCAACACGTCTTCGTAATAGCGCTCAATGCCCAATTTGCCGATGTCATGCGTGGCGGCGTAATTGGCCAGCTTGCCGTCTTTATCCAGCCGTTCCACGTCGCGATCGTTAATTTTCGATACGTAGCCGATGACGTGGGTGAGCGCCGAACCGTAAGGGTAATAGCGGCGCTGGTAGCCTTTTACCTCAACGCCGGGGAAGCGGAACTGGTTGACGGCAAAGCGCGCGACCTGCACTTCGGTGAGCGCCGTTTTTACTGGGATGGAAACAAAGCGGCGTGAGCGCTTGCGTTCTTTTTCAAAGTTGGCGATGTCTTCATCGGTCAGATCGACGATGGGCCGCAGCGCCTGCAGCGTAGCTTTCAGATCGTCGACCTTTTCCGGCATCAGTTCCAACTGATAAATGGTGCGGTTAAGCGCCAGCGGGGTGCCGTTACGATCGTAAATAATGCCGCGGCTGGGCGCGATCGGCACCAGCTTGATACGGTTCTCGTTGGAACGGGTTCGGTAATCTTCAAAGCGCAGGATCTGCAGGTTATACAGATTGGCGATCAGAATGCCTGTCAGCACCAGAATGACAAAGAACGCCACCAGGGCGCGGCGTACAAACAGGGCTGATTCAGCCGTATAGTCGCGAAAAGGGTTGCGTTCTATTTTCATCCCGCTGCTTTATTCACTCTGTCACGGTCATCACCGGTTACTCCCGATGATAAGGATGATTTGTTGTTATGCTCCAGGCGCGGTACAGGCTTTCGGCAACCAGTACGCGCACTAACGGGTGGGGCAGCGTCAGCGGCGACAGTGACCAGCTTTGCTCTGCCGCGGCCTTGCAGGCAGGCGCCAACCCTTCCGGGCCGCCGATCAACAAGCTGACGTTGCGGCCATCCTGCTTCCAACGCTCAAGCTGCTGCGCCAACTGCGGCGTTTCCCACGGAGTGCCGGGGATATCCAGCGTGACGATGCGGTTGCCCTTGTCGACGGCGGCCAACATTTGCTCGCCTTCCTTTTCCAGTATGCGTTTGATATCGGCATTTTTGCCGCGTTTGCCCGCCGGGATCTCGGTCAGCTCAAACGGCATATCTTTGGGAAAGCGGTGCAGATAATCCATAAAGCCGGTGTGCACCCAGTCCGGCATTTTGGTGCCGACGGCGACCAGTTGCAATTTCACCGTTTAACTCCAGAGCTTTTCCAGTTCATACAGGCGGCGGCTGTCTTCCTGCATCACGTGCACGATCACATCGCCCAGATCCACGACCACCCAGTCAGAAATGTTCTGGCCTTCAACACCCAAAGGGATCAAGCCGGCAGCGCGGGATTCCTGTACAACGTGATCGGCAATGGACATCACATGGCGGCTGGAGTTACCGGTGCAGATGATCATGCAGTCGGTGATGCTGGATTTACCCTGAACGTTCAGAGCGACAATGTCTTGGCCTTTCAGGTCATCAATCTTATCGATGACGAAGTCTTGGAGCGCTTTACCTTGCAAAGGTTCCCCCTCTGGTGTTTTTTGTTCATTCAGCGTAGGCAGGCTATCACCTGCATACGGCCAATATTCATGGTAATCGGCAGAACGCAGCCGTGGGACGCGGGCGAGCCAGTGTTGCCAGGCCTTCCAGCCGTTACCGGAAAAATAGCGGCGCAGTATAGCATGCACCTTTGGCTAACGATATAAACCCTGCAACTCGATATAGCGTTGCACCGAACGGGGCAGCAGATCGTCGCAACTGATGCCCTGGTGTCGCCGATCGCGGATCTCGGTGGCGGAAATATCCAGCAATGGCGTGTCCGCCAGATAGATGGCGCCCTGCGGCCGTTGGCGCAATAAGGCGCTGTCCGTCACCTGGTGTTGTTCCAGCCACTGTTGCAGCGCCGGCGTATCCATGTGGTTGCGGTAGCCCGGGCGCGCCAGCACCAGCAGATGACAGTAGGTTAACAGATCCTGCCAGCGGTGCCACTTGTGCAATGTCAGCAATGAGTCTTGGCCGATAATAAACGCCAGTGGTTGGGCGGTGCCGCGTTCTTTGCGGATCGCCTCCAGCGTTTCGATGGTATAGGAAGGGGAGGTGCGGTGCAGTTCGCGATCGTCAACGGTGAACAGCGGGTTATCGGCGATCGCCAGTTCAACCATTTTCAAACGCTGCCGGGCATTGGCTTCCGGCTGCGGCCGGTGCGGCGGCACATGGTTTGGCAATAACGTAACCTGCTTCAGCCCGACTTTTTCCGCCAGTGCTTCAACCGGGCGCAGGTGGCCGTAGTGGATTGGATCAAACGTGCCGCCGAACAGGGCGTGCAGCGTAGTGATGGGTTCTGCGTTATCAGACATCAGAAAGACTCGTGGCCAAAGGTTTGCCGCACAGCAGCATCGACAGGGTTTCCAATTCCGGCCAGACGGTCTGACCATAGTCCTGCTTCAGGGTCAGTTCCACCTGCGCCAGCAGGTGCACGGCCTGTTGCAACTGGGCCCCGGACAGGCGCTGCAGCGCCTGAGTGATCAGGTTGCGGCGGTTCTGCCACACTTTGTGCTGATCGAACAGCGTGCGCAACGGTGTGGTCGCCATGCGCCGTTGCAGCGTCAGTAACAGCAGTAATTCACGCTGCAGGGTGCGCAACAGGATTGCCGGTTCGGCGTCTTCCTGCTGCAACTGGCGCAGAATATGCCAGGCGCGTTTGCTTTTTCCCGCCAGCAGGGCATCCAGCCAGTGGTAGGGGGTGAAGTGGGCGGCATCGTTCACCGCCTGCTCAACGCGGGGCAGCGGCAGTTTGCCGTCTGGGTACAGCAGTGCCAGGCGTTCCAGCGCCTGCGCCAGCGCCAGCAGGTTGCCTTCATAGCAATAGCACAGCAGCTGATTGGCGGCATCGTCGAGCTCCAGCCCCATGGCTTTGGCGCGCGCGGCGACCCAGCGGGGCAACTGTGCCTGCTCCGGCGTTTGGCAGACCACGTATGCGCCCTTGGGCGCCAGCGCCTTGAACCAGGCGCTGTTCTCCTGTGCTTTGGTCAGGCGCGGGCCGCGCAGGATCAGCAGAATGTCATCGTGCAGTAGCCCGGCCAGTTTGACCAGTTGTTCGCCGATCGGCGCCGTTGGGCCGCTATCCGGGAAGATCAGCAGCAGCGTCTGGCGGCTGGCGAACAGGCTCATTGACTGGCACAGGTTAAAAATGGCGCCCCAGTCGGTATGGGGATCAAGCGTGATGCTGTAATGCTCGCTAAACTGTTGCTGCTGCGCCGCCTGGCGGATTAAATCCTGGCTCTCCTGCAGCAGCAGCGGTTCATTTCCGCTTAACACATAACAAGCGCGCAACCCCTCACGGAGTTGCGCGGCAAGTTGTTCTGGATAGAGGCGGGTCATGGGGCTACGCGGCTTTCCGCTTTGTTAGCGGCGGCCTTATGCTGAGCGTTTTCCTCGGCGGCATGCACCGACAGCAGTTTACGCACCAGCTGCTGAGCAGCCTGCTCACGCATTTCCTGCAGGATGATTTCCTGCTCGGAATCTTTCGCCAGCGCGGTCAGCGGGTTATCGAAGAAAGAGCGGAACACGCTAATGTTGAGCGGATAAACGTCGTGGCCAGGGATCAACACCTGGGCGCTGACATTCATCACCAACTGGTATTCCGCGGTTTTCCCATCCTGGAAGATGGAAACCGTATCCTGGCCCACGGTGGAGCCCGTGATGCGCAGGGAAGGAATATCCTTGCGCATCGCGTCTTTGACAATGGTCACATCATTTAGGCGCAGTTGTTCACGCACGGCGCGGGTTAGCGGCCCGTAAGGATCGTAGCTGTCCAGCAGCATGGTTTTCATTTCAGCCGGGATCTGCGTGGTGCCGCGCAGGTGGAAACCACAGCCGGCGGTGACCAGCACCGCCAACCCCAGCAACAACGTGATAATACGATGTCGCACAACGCCTCCTTGTTTAACCCACAACCAGGTTAAGCAGTTTGCCTGGAATATAGATCACCTTACGCACGGTAACCCCTTCCAGATATTTCGCCACCAGATGTTCCTCTGCAGCGCGTTCGCGTACCTGCTGTTCGGTTGCATCGGCCGGCACGGTGATTCTGGCGCGGACTTTACCGTTAACCTGTACCACCACCAGTTTGGTGTCTTCAACCATCGCGGCTTCATCAGCCACAGGCCATGGTGCGGTGTCGATATCGCCTTCGCCGCCCAGCGCTTGCCACAGGCTGAAACTGAAGTGTGGCGTGAACGGATACAGCATGCGCACCACGGCCAGCAGCGCTTCCTGCATCAGGGCACGATCCTGTTCGCTTTCCAGCGGCGCACGGCCCAGTTTGTTCATCAGCTCCATAATCGCTGCGATAGCGGTGTTGAAAGTCTGGCGGCGGCCGATATCGTCGGTCACTTTGGCGATGGTTTTGTGCAGATCGCGGCGCAGCGCTTTTTGATCTTCATTCAGCGCGGCAACGTCCAATGCCTGAACGGCGCCGTTACCGGTGTGATCGTAAGCCAGTTTCCAGACGCGCTTCAGGAAGCGGTTTGCCCCTTCGACGCCGGATTCCTGCCATTCGAGGGTCATTTCCGCCGGTGAGGCGAACATCATGAACAGGCGCACGGTGTCCGCACCGTATTTTTCTACCATCTCTTGTGGGTCGATGCCGTTATTTTTCGACTTCGACATTTTGCTCATGCCGGCATAGACCACGTCACGGCCCTGCTTATCGGTCGCCTTGACGATACGGCCTTTGTCATCGCGCTCGACGGTTACGTCAACCGGGGAAACCCAAATGCGCTCGCCGCTGTTGCCGGTGTAGTAGAAGGCATCCGCCAGTACCATCCCCTGACACAGCAGGCGTTTGGCTGGCTCGTCGGAATCCACCAGGCCGGCGTCGCGCATCAGTTTGTGGAAGAAGCGGAAATACATCAGGTGCATGATCGCGTGTTCGATACCACCCACGTACTGATCCACCGGCAGCCAATAGTTGGCCGCGGCCGGGTCGAGCATGCCTTTGTCGTACTGTGGGCAGGTGTAGCGCGCATAGTACCAGGAGGATTCCATAAAGGTGTCGAAGGTATCGGTTTCACGCAGCGCAGGCTGCCCGTTGACGGTGGTTTTCGCCCATTCTGGATCGGCTTTGATCGGGCTGGTGATACCGTCCATCACCACGTCTTCAGGCAGGATCACCGGCAGTTGATCTTCCGGCGTCGGTATTACGGTACCGTCTTCCAGCGTGACCATTGGGATCGGCGCGCCCCAGTAACGCTGGCGGGAAACGCCCCAGTCACGCAGGCGGTAGTTAACCTTGCGTTGGCCCACGTCCTGCGCCACCAGTTTATCGGCGATGGCGTTAAAGCCGGCTTCGTGATCCAGCCCGTCGAACTCGCCGGAGTTGAACAGCGTGCCTTTATCGGTCATCGCCGCCTGGCTGACGTCCGGCGCGCTGCCGTCCAGATTACGGATCACGGGTTTGATGGTCAGGCCATATTTGCTGGCGAACTCCCAGTCGCGTTGGTCGTGGGCAGGAACCGCCATGACCGCGCCAGTGCCGTATTCCATCAGCACGAAGTTGGCTACCCAGATCGGCAGCTTTTCACCGTTCAGCGGGTGGATGGCATACAGGCCGGTAGCCATGCCTTTTTTCTCCATGGTGGCCATTTCTGCTTCGGCAACCTTGGTATTGCGGCACTCTTCGATGAAGGCGGCCAGTTCCGGATTATTGGCCGCACCCTGCTGCGCCAGCGGGTGGCCGGCGGCAACGGCCACGTAAGTGGCGCCCATAAAGGTGTCCGGGCGGGTGGTGTAAACCGTCACTTTCTCATCGCTGCTGGCGACATCGAAGGTGATTTCAACCCCTTCGGAACGGCCAATCCAGTTGCGCTGCATGGTTTTCACCTGCTCCGGCCAGCTTTCCAGCGTGTCCAGATCGTTGAGCAGTTGATCGGCGTAAGCGGTGATTTTGATGAACCACTGCGGGATTTCCTTGCGCTCGACCTTGGTGTCGCAGCGCCAGCAGCAGCCGTCGATAACCTGTTCGTTGGCTAGCACGGTCAGATCGTGCGGGCACCAGTTCACCGCAGAGGTTTTCTTGTAAACCAGGCCTTTTTCATACAGCTTGGTGAAGAACCACTGTTCCCAGCGATAATAGTCGGGTTTGCAGGTGGCGATCTCGCGATCCCAGTCATAACCGAAGCCCAGCAGTTTCAGCTGGTTCTTCATGTATTCGATGTTGTCGTAAGTCCACGGCGCTGGCGCCGTATTGTGTTTTACCGCAGCACCTTCCGCCGGTAGACCGAATGCATCCCAGCCAATCGGCTGCAGCACGTTTTTACCCAGCATGCGCTGGTAACGCGAGATGACGTCACCGATAGTGTAGTTACGCACGTGCCCCATATGCAGGCGCCCGGAAGGGTACGGCAGCATCGATAGGCAGTAGTACTTTTCCTTGCTGGAATCTTCGGTAACTTTGAATGTTTGCTTCTCTTGCCAGTGAAGCTGTACGTTCGGCTCTATGTCTTCTGGACGGTATTGCTCTTGCATGGCGGCTGGTGGTCCTATAGGTGTAAAACACTATACCTTCTGCCTTCGCGCACGCAGCCTGACTGGCCGCGCCTTGAAGCCATCGGGTATAAATCCGTAACTTTTGGTTTATAGATAGATCCGCATAGCATAGCTGATAAGGGCTCTTGGCAACAACACTAAGCGTTTCCGGGCCGCCGGATTTAAAAATCCCCGCTACGATCGGGTGCATATTTGTACAATTTCGCCGCAAGTGAGTGACATCAGTAATTTACGGCTAAAATGGTAGGGGGTAACGTAGGAAGACAATCCTGTCGCACCGCTTCACGAGGAGAGACTATGAACAAGGTAACTGAGCATTACCGGGAATTGCTGTCATCACTCACGGAACGTTTGAAGGCGGGGGAACGTGATATCGATGCATTGGTCGCCAGCGCCGAACAGCGGCTGAACGCCGCCGGGGAGATGACGCGCACCGAGATCGCACAGCTTACCCAGGCCGTCCGGCGCGATCTGGAAGAGTTCGCCAGAAGCTACGGCGAGAACCAGGAAGATTTTACCGACAGCGTTTTTATGCGGGTGATTAAAGAGAGCCTGTGGCAGGAGTTGGCGGATATCACCGATAAAACCCAGCTTGAGTGGCGGGAAGTGTTCAAAGACGTGAGCCACCACGGGGTTTATCACAGCGGCGAGGTGGTCGGGCTGGGCAATCTGGTGTGTGAGAAATGCCATTATCATCTGGCGTTTTACACGCCGGAGGTGTTGCCGCTCTGCCCAAAATGCGGGCACGACCAGTTCCAGAGGCGGCCGTTTGAGCCTTGATCCCTCACCCTCACCCCAACCCTCTCCCGCGGGGAGAGGGAGCAGCCCGGCGTTGTGGGCCGGTGGGGTGACTAAAACTCGCCTGGCGAAGCTAAAGTGATGGCTGTTCTGCGGCATGTATCGTTGCACCGGCTTGTTTCTTCTCTCGGTGGTTATGTAGTTGCACCTGCCAGTTCCCTCTCCCTGCGGGAGAGGGTTAGGGGGAGGGGAAAAGGGGCTTAAGGCCAGCTCCCTCTCTCGGTGGGTATGTAGTCGCACCGGCCGTTCCCTCTCCCTTGGGGAGAGGATGAGGGGGAAAAGGGGGCTTAAGGTCAGCTCCCTCTCTCGGTGGTTATGTAGTCGCACCGTCCGGTTCCCTCTCCCTTGGGGAGAGGGTTAGGGTGAGGGGAAGCCGGTTCAATAACGGGAAACGCACTCCACCAGTAAATCCACAAAGCCGGCGCGATCGATATGCGTTAAAACTTCCACATTGGCCGGCTTGCCGTTTTGCTGGAACTCATCCGCTACCGTCTGGCCCAGGGTATATTCCCCCTTGGTTTCCACGCCCACCCAAAGCTGGCGGCTGTTAAACAGCGCCGGCGCCAGCAGCCAGGCGATGGTGCAGGGATCGTGCATGGCGGCGCCCGGCAGGCCGCGCGGGTGCTGAAGATAAAGCGGCAGATAGAAATCCAGCATTTCAGCCACCGCCGTGGCGACCGGGTTGCCGATGGCGCGGATGCGTTCGGCTTCTTGCGGCAACACCAGCGCCTGGTGGGTTACGTTAAGGCCGGCCATCACCAGCGGGACGCCAGACTGCAGGACGATTTCGGCGGCTTCCGGGTCTACATAAATATTAAATTCCGCTACCGGCGTGGCGTTGCCGGCGTGTATCCCGCCGCCCATAAACACAATCTGTTCGATGCGCGGCTTCAGTTTGCTATGTTGGGCCAGCAGCAGGGCTATATTGGTCATTGGGCCGGTGACCACCAGCGTTATCGGCACTGGCGCGCTGCGTAGCAGGCTGGCGATAAGCTCTACCGCGCTCTGCTTCACCGGGTTGCAGCCTGGCGTCGGTAGGTGAGTATTGCCCATGCCGGTTTTGCCGTGGACGTGTTCGGCGATCACCAGCTCGCGCATCAGCGGCTTGGCCGCGCCGGCGGCGACGGGAATATCCGTGCGCTGCATCAGCGTCAGCAAACCGAGGGTATTGTGCAGCGTTTTTTCCGGCGTTTGGTTGCCGGCGGAGGTGGTGACGGCTTTTACATCCAGCGCGGGTGAACGCAGCGCCATCGCCAGGGCAATGGCGTCATCAAGGCCGGGATCGCAATCGATAATAATCGGGCGGGGCATCTGTTATCTCCTTGGCCGGGTTACCTCTGCAGCATAACGCTCATGGGCACGGCGTTTCTCTTCCTCAATCGGGTTTGGGGCAGCATAACAAAAGCAAGCGCCCCGTAAGGAGCGCTTGAAGAGGACGATCAGTGCAGGATTTTCGCCAGGAAATCTTTGGCGCGGTCAGATTCCGGGTTGGTGAAGAAATCATCTTTTTTACGGTCTTCGACGATTTTGCCTTCGTCCATAAAGATCACGCGGTGCGCCACTTTGCGGGCAAAGCCCATTTCGTGGGTGACCACCATCATGGTCATGCCTTCCTGCGCCAGCTCAACCATCACGTCCAGCACTTCGTTGATCATTTCCGGATCCAGCGCCGAAGTGGGTTCGTCGAACAGCATGGCGATAGGATCCATACACAACGCGCGTGCAATCGCCACGCGCTGTTGCTGGCCACCGGAAAGTTGCGCCGGGTACTTATCCGCGTGCGTCGACAGGCCAACGCGCTGCAGCAGCTTCAGGCCCTTGTCGCGTGCGGCGGCCTTATCGCGTTTGAGAACCTTCACCTGTGCCAGGATCAGGTTTTCGATGATCGACAGGTGCGGGAACAGTTCAAAATGCTGGAACACCATGCCGACCTTGGAACGCAGATGCGCCAGGTTGGTTTTTTTATCGTTCACCTGCGTGCCGTTCACCAGGATTTCCCCTTTCTGAATCGGCTCCAGGCCATTGACGGTTTTAATCAGGGTAGACTTGCCCGAGCCGGAAGGACCGCAGACGACGACTACCTCACCTTTTTTTACTTCCGTGGAGCAATCAGTCAGCACCTGAAAGTGGCCATACCATTTAGAAACGTTTTTCAGGGAAATCATCAAACTGTCCTTTTCTTCAAATAGCTTACCAACGCCGAGGCGGCAAGGCTGATAACAAAATAGACGAGACCGACGAACAGGATCATTTCAACCTGCGTGCCGTCGCGCTCGCCAATCGTCGTGGCGGTGCGGAAGAAATCCGCCAGGCTCAGCACATACACCAGTGAGGTATCCTGGAATAGTACGATGCCCTGCGTCAGCAGCAGCGGCACCATGGCGCGGAACGCCTGCGGCAGGATAACCAGTTGCATCGATTGCCAGTGGGTCATACCCAGCGCCAGGGCGGCTGAAGATTGGCCACGGGAGATGCTCTGGATACCGGCACGGATAATTTCCGAATAATAAGCCGCTTCAAACAGGGAAAAGGCTACCATAGCCGAAATCAGGCGAATATCGGTTTTCGGCGACAATCCCAGAACCTGTTGTAAAAAGCTTGGCACCACCAGGTAGAACCACAGCAGCACCATCACCAGGGGCACGGAGCGGAACAGGTTGACGTACAGCATCGCGAACCAACTGATCGGCTTGAACGGCGACAAACGCATCACCGCCAGAATCGTGCCCCAGATGATACCGAAAATCACCGCCGTAACGGTAATTTTCAGCGTGACGCCCAGCCCCTGTAACAGGTAAGGGAAGCTTGGGACAATGGAACCCCAATCAAATTCGTACATTATTTACTCCCCATATTGCCTGGCAACCGCACTTTCTGTTCGACGAAACGCATGATTATCATAATGACGGCGTTAATGCCGATATAAGCCAGCGTGATTGCGGTAAAGGATTCATAGGCGTGCGCGGAGTAATCGAGCAATTTATTAGCCTGTGCGGCCATATCCACCAGCCCGATCGTTGAGGCGATGGCGGAGTTCTTCACCAGGTTCAGCATTTCAGAGGTAATGGGCGGCACGATAACGCGGTAGGCGTTCGGCAGCAGCACATAACGGTAGGTTTGCGGCAACGTCAGGCCCATGGCGAGCCCGGCGGCTTTCTGGCCGCGCGGCAATGACTGGATGGCGGCGCGAACCTGTTCGCACACGCGTGCCGCGGTAAACAGCCCCAGGCAGACGGTTGAGCAAACGAAGAACTGCGTGTTGGGGTCGATCTCGGTTTTAAACCACATGCCGATATCCACCGGCAGCAGTTCCGGAACCACCAGATACCAAATGAAGAATTGCACAATCAGCGGTACGTTACGGAACAGCTCCACGTAACAGGTACCCAGGGAAGAAAGAAAGCGGTTAGGCACGGTTCGCAGAATACCGAACAGGGAACCGACAAAAAAAGCGATGATCCAAGCACAGATGGAGAGAGCTACCGTTACCTGGAAGCCGGACCACAGCCAGCCAAGGTAAGTGGTATTCCCAAACGGGGCCTGCTGCAGGAAGATACCCCAGTTCCAATCTATTGACATAAAAAACTCCGTTAAGCGGGCACAGAGCACCCCAAACATTGATGACTTTCAGTATTTTTGGCCTTTTGCCGCCAGTTGGGTTTCCCTGGCTTATTGGCGAAAAGCCGATAGTGAGTAAAACGGGGAAAAGCGGGAGGGGAACGGCCCCCCGCATGCCTGTCTGTCCCAGCCATCAACCAGGCCGGCCAGGTTTGTGGCCTGGCCGGCGCTGTTTTTCAACTTACTGAACTGCTTTATCGTTAGGTGCTTTGAACAGTTGTTTCATGTCGTCGGACAGTTCGAAATTCATGTTAAGGTTTTTGGGTGGAATCGGTTGTTGGAACCATTTATCAAACCATTTGGCGGCTTCACCGGAGGTTTGCGCCTGGGCGATGGTGTCATCAACCAGTTTTTTGAACTGCGGATCGTCTTTGCGCAGCATACAGCCATAGGCTTCTTTGGATTGCGGCGTGCCGACGATCACCCAGTCACCCGGTTTTTTCGCTTTTGCACGTTCACCGGCCAGCAGGGCGTCATCCATCATGAAGGCAACCGCACGGCCGCTTTCCAGCGTACGGAAAGAGTCGCCATGATCTTTGGCGCTGATAATGCGCATCTTCATGTTGTCGTTGTCGTTCAGCTTGTTCAGCAGAATTTCAGAGGTGGTGCCGGAGGTAACGACCACGGTTTTTCCGGCCAGGTCTTTAAAGTCTTTGATGTCGGAGCCTTTTTTCACCAGCAGACGGGTACCGATCTCAAAGATGGTATTGGAGAAGGCCGCCTGTTGCTGGCGCTCCAGGTTGTTGGTGGTGGAACCGCACTCATAGTCGTAAGTGCCGTTTTGCAGCAGCGGGATACGGTTTTGCGAGGTGATAGGCAGCATTTTCACCTGCAGGTTGGGTTCGTTCAGCTCTTTCTTGATGGCATCAACGATCAGGTTGGAATACTCCTGGGAGTAGCCCACCACTTTCTGTTGGTTGTCATAATAGGAGAAAGGTACTGACGATTCGCGGTGACCAACAACAATCACGCCGTTGTCTTTAATCTTTTTAAGCGTACCGGTCAGCTCTTCCGCATGGGCGACGCTACTTGCCATACCGATCAGCAGTAACGATAACGCCAATTTACGCATTTGCATGGTCCAACTCCTTTGCTGTTGTGATGGCTTTGGCTAAACGCGCCAAGTTTAAACGGTTGCTTTTTGCTCTGTTATAAAGATAGCCCCGGAACAGATTACCGTTTGAAAATAGTCGATTGTGAATAGGTTGAAACTAAAATGTTTCGTTTTTTGCGACATCAAACGCACCAAACTAATGCATAAAAAGCGTCAAGCACCAATAAAGTGCATGCTGTGCTCCGGCATTGTGCTGATCGGCCATTAAATGTCACCAAAAGTAAACCTGCGATAAATCACGAGATAACTAAAGCAAGGAGTGTGCCAGCCTTGTTGGTTTTACAGGGGAGGGATCTGCCCGCAGGTGCCTTCGCAGGCGGATTTGCGCATGGCAGGCACAGCGTGCTGTGCCTGCCTGTGGGTTAGCGGTTGCCGCGGCGCCAGCCGGCGATCAGCGCCAGCGCGCCCAGCAGGGCGGTGATGATCCAGACGGGCATTGCACCAAAACGGGCATAGGGCGTGATGCCGCGGGTGGGGGTCACGTTGACGGCCAGTACGCCACGGGTGAACTGCGGGATACTGGCTATCACCTCGCCGGTTGGCCCGACGGCGGCGGTGATACCGTTGTTAGTGCTGCGCAACAGCGGGCGGCCCAATTCCAATGCGCGCATGCGCGCCATCTGGAAATGCTGCCACGGGCCGATCGAATGGCCGAACCAGGCGTCGTTGGAGATGGTCAGCAGGAAGTCGGTATCCGGGCGGAAGTTATCGCGCACCTGTTGGCCCAGCACAATCTCATAGCAAATCGCCGCCGTCAGCTTGAGCCCCCGCACGCTCAACGCGGGCTGCACGTAGCCGCCGCGGCTGAAGGATGACATCGGCAAATCAAAGAACGGCGCCAGCGGCCGTAACAGAGTTTCCAGCGGCACAAACTCGCCGAAAGGAACCAGATGATGCTTATCGTAGCGGTTTTGCGCCGGGTAACGGTACGGCGTTGGTTCGCCGAGCACAATGGCGCTGTTGAAGATCTGGTTGCCCTGCGGCGTGGCCCGCACATCGACAATGCCGGTCACCAGGCTGCTGTTTTTCGCCCGCATCAGATCGTCCACCATGGTCAGGAAACCATTCTGCGCGGCTTCGTAATCCGGGATAGCCGATTCCGGCCAGATGATGATCGGCGCTTTGCCCATCAGGGGGCGGGTTTCGTCGAGGTAGGTTTGCAGCGTGCTGACCAGTGCCTGCGGATCCCACTTCATTGACTGGGCGATGTTGCCCTGCACCATGGCGATGTTGACGGCTTTTTCCGGCTGTGGGGTAAACCACTGCAACTGGCGCAGCGGCCAAGGCAGCAACAGCATGGCGGCGGCGACGATCGCCGGGATGAGCCGCCGTTGGTTGCAGGCATAAACCAGCACCCCGCTGAGCGACACCAGAATAAAGGTAATCCCCTCAACCCCCAACAATGGGGCCACGCCTTTCAGCGGCCCATTGATTTGGCTGTAGCCAAACTGCAGCCAAGGGAAGCCGGTCAACACCCAGCCGCGCAGGAATTCGGTAAGCTGCCACAGGGCCGGCGCGGCGAGCGCCAGCCGCCAGAGGCTGGTACGCGGCCAGAGGCGCGCCAACAGCCCGGCGAACAGGCCGGTGTATAACGACAGATAGGCCGCCAGCACCACCACCAGGAAGATATTGACGGCAAACGGCATGCCGCCGAAATCGGCGATGCTGACGTAAACCCAGTTGACGCCGCTGCCGAACAGCCCCAGCCCCCAGATAAAACCAAGCAGGGCCGCTTGCCGGGGCGAGCGGGACAGGGTGACGGCCAGCAGGCCAAACAGGGCGACGATGGCGGCAGGCCAGAAATCATACGGCGAGAAGGCCAACGTGCCGCAGGCACCAGACAACAGCGCCAGCAGGGCGCGAACCCGCTGGCGTTCAAGTAGAGAGGCTTTAGCCATGTGAAATTTAATCTTCCAGTTGCGGTTGCGGGGAGTCGTCCGGAATTTTTACATGAACCTGGATGATACGTCGACTATCCGCCATCGCCACTTTAAATTGGTAACCTTCAATTTCAATGGTTTCCCCACGCGCCGGCAGGTGGCCGAACGCCTGCATAATCAGGCCGCCGATGGTATCGACTTCCTCATCGCTGAAATGGGTGCCGAAGGTATCGTTGAAGTCTTCGATATCGGTCAGTGCGCGCACGGTATACATATGGCGGCTAAGCTGGCGAATATCCACATCTTCTTCATCGTCATATTCGTCTTCGATCTCGCCGACGATCAGTTCCAGAATATCTTCGATGGTGACCAGGCCGGAAACGCCGCCAAACTCGTCAATGACGATAGCCATGTGATAACGCTGGGAACGAAATTCTTTCAGCATCCGGTCAACGCGCTTGCTTTCCGGCACCACCACTGCGGTACGCAGCACTTTATCAATGCTGAACGGTTCGGAGTCGGTGCGCATGAAGGGCAGCAAGTCCTTGGCCATCAGAATGCCTTCAATGTGATCCTTGTCTTCGCTGATCACCGGAAAGCGTGAGTGAGCGGATTCGATAATCACGTCCAGGCATTCTTCGAGCGTCTGGTTGCGTTTCAGCGTTACCATCTGGGAGCGAGGGATCATGATATCGCGCACGCGCTGTTCGGCGATATCCATCACGCCTTCCAGCATGTCGCGGGTATCGGGATCGATCAGATCGTTTTGTTCGGAATCACGGATCAGCTCTACCAGATCGCCACGGTTTTTAGGTTCGCCGTGGAACAGCTGATTAAGGATAAGAGTAAAGAACCCCTTCTTGGGACTGGGGCTGTCATTGCTTTGTGAATGGTCGTCGCTCATGGCGTTTTAGTTAATATCACTCATGTCAGAGTTGAGAAAGCCGGGCGTTGCCCCTGTGCGGGGCAAACGGCCGGCGTTAAGCGGGGTCTTTTTCCGCGAGATACGGGTCTGGGTAACCCATGGCCTGCATGATCTCGGTTTCCAAAGACTCCATTTCTTCGGCTTCATCGTCTTCGATGTGGTCATACCCTAGCAGATGAAGGCTGCCGTGGACAACCATATGCGCCCAGTGGGCTTCCTGCGCTTTGTTCTGCTCTGCGGCTTCCTGTTCAACCACTTGGCGACAGATGATCAGATCGCCCAGCAGCGGCAGCTCGATACCCGGCGGCGCTTCGAACGGGAACGACAGCACATTGGTCGGTTTGTCTTTCCCGCGGTAGGTCAGGTTCAGGTTGTGGCTTTCGGCCACATCCACCAGGCGGATGGTCACTTCCGCTTCTTCCTGGAACTGCGGCAGCACCCCTTCCAGCCAGCGCTGGAAGGTGGCCTCGTCCGGCAGGCCGGCGCTGTCTTCGCAGGCGATCTGCAAGTCCAGAATAATCTGGCTCATGGCGCCTCCTGGCTGGAAGCCAGCTGGGCTTCGCGTTTGCGTTGCTCGGCAACCGCCTCTTTGCGTTTTTGCTCCGCCGCTTCCCAGGCTTCATAAGCGATAACCACGCGCGCAACCACCGGGTGGCGCACCACGTCTTCGCTATGGAAGAAGTTGAAGCTGATCTCTTCCACTTCCGACAACACTTCCACCGCGTGGCGCAGGCCGGATTTCTGGTTGCGCGGCAGGTCGATCTGCGTAACGTCGCCGGTAATCACCGCTTTGGAGTTAAAGCCGATGCGCGTCAGGAACATCTTCATCTGTTCGATGGTGGTGTTCTGGCTTTCATCAAGAATGATAAAGGCGTCATTCAGCGTGCGGCCACGCATATAGGCCAGCGGCGCGACTTCAATCACGTTGCGTTCAATCAGTTTTTCAACGCGCTCAAAGCCCAGCATTTCGAACAGGGCGTCATACAGCGGCCGCAGGTAAGGATCGACCTTCTGACTCAGATCCCCAGGCAGGAAGCCCAGCTTCTCACCGGCTTCCACCGCCGGGCGCGTCAGCAGGATACGGCGGATTTCCTGGCGCTCCAGGGCATCGACCGCGGCCGCGACCGCCAGATAGGTTTTCCCGGTGCCCGCCGGGCCAATGCCGAAGGTGATGTCATGATCCAGAATATGGGCGATGTACTGGGCCTGATTTGGCGTACGGGGTTTGACCAGGCCGCGTTTGGTTTTGATGTTAACCGCTTTGCCGTATTCCGGCACGCTGTCGGCCACCTGCTCCAGCACCCGGCTCTCTTTAATGGCCAGATGGATTTGTTCCGGCTCGATATCGGGGATCACGCCGCGGATCGGGGCGGTATCCACATACAGATGGCGCAGAATATCAGCGGCGGCGTTAACGCACAGGTTCTTGCCCACCAGCTTGAAGCGGTTATCGCGGCGGTTGATTTCGATCCCCAACCGGCGCTCGAGTTGTTTGATATTGTCATCAAACGGGCCGCACAGACTGAGCAGGCGTTTGTTGTCTGCGGGCTCTAGCAGGATTTCTTGTGTTGCGACGTTCAAACTATTCCTCTAGGTCACATAGGGCCTGGTTGATAGCACGTAGCGCGTCACGGGACGCGCGCGGACAGGGCGAACCCTGATGGCTTACCTTGAATTATTCATGCTGTCGGGCATCGGCGCAAGTTTACCACTGCTGTTGCTAATAAAAACTGCTCAACAGGTGCGGATTGCAGGGGAAAAGCCCGCGCTGAACGGCAAGTGCTTAGGCATAGCCGGTGCGGAACTGGCTGGGGCTGACGCCGGTGTATTTTCTGAACACGCGTGAAAAATAGAACTGATCTTCATAACCGACGATATTGCCGACGCTGGCGATGGGCATGCAGGTGGTGCTGAGCAGTAATTTGGCCTGGTTGATGCGCTGATCTTCACGCCAGGTTAGCACGCTGACGCCAAGCTGCTGGCGGAACAGATGCGAAAGACGGGAAGGCGAGAGGCAAACGTGCTGCGCGACGCTGGCGATATTGACACTGCGGTCGGCCAGATGATCGCTGATAAAGTGGCAGGCGTCGCTCACCCGGCTGTCCAGCGGCGGTTTCAACGACGCGTTGATGACCTCCATGCGCCGCAGCAGCAACTGCTCCAGCAGGTTGATGGCCAACAGCTCCGAGTAATGCCCGGCATCGCGCCCTGCGTCGATCATCTGCTGAAACAGCTGCGCAAAGCGGCCCTGCTGCGTTTCGTCCGGGCGGAAGAAACCGGTGAGGGCAAAAAGCACCGGCCAGTTCAGCCACTCCTGCCAGTAAGCGCGCGGCCGGAAGTAGACCCACTGATGATGCCAGCTTTCACTTCGCGGCGCGCGCCCGTAGTGATGGATCTCGCCGGGCGGGAACAGCAGCATATCGCCCGGACGGCACAGGTAATGGTTGCCCCGATTATTGATCATGCCTTCCCCACGTACCGTTAGGTTGAGGATATAGCCTTTCATGCCCTGTGGGCGGTCGATAAAAAAATCCAGCGGCCCTTCGGCTTCGATCGGCGTCAGCCCAGCCACCAGATGTGCGTTGAAAGAGTAGCCCGGCAGCAGAGGATCGTTTTGTTTCTCATTCATCATAAGGCGGGATCTCCAGGAGCAGAGGGAAACTGATTGTCCATGTGCCAGGATGGCTATCGTGGGCTGAAACCCGGCTATCAGTGAACACGTGACCGGCGCGCGCTTCAGCCCGAGAGCGCGCAAGAGTTGCCGTAACGGCAGGCTCTGCCTGCGTCAGTGATGAGCATAGCTGCTTGCGGCCTGTGGGCCGGGATATCCGCATCAAGAGTTTGCGCTGCTTCACAATTTCCGCTGGCATAGCTGTTTTATCCATGTTTTCAGCGCATACCGCCTGACGCTTCCGCCCAACCGGCCCCTATTGTCTATGCACATCTGATTCATTCGGGGAGTGCAAAAATGGCGATAGCGCTGGGTCTGGATTTCGGCAGTGACTCCGTTCGTGCGTTGGCGGTTGACTGTGCGCGGGGAACGGAACTGGCTACGCGGGTGGCCTGGTATCCGCGTTGGCGGGAAGGCCGCTATTGCGATGCCGCCAATAATCAGTTCCGCCATCATCCACGGGATTACATTGAGGCCATGGAGGAAGCGTTAACCGCCGTGCTGGCCGAGCTGGATGAGACGCAGCGCGCCGCCGTCTGCGGCATCGGCGTAGATAGCACCGGCTCTACGCCCGCACCGATCGACGCCGCGGGCCATGTGCTGGCGCTGCGCCCCGAATTTGCCGACAACCCCAATGCCATGTTCGTACTGTGGAAAGACCATACGGCGGTGGAGGAAGCGGAAGCCATTACCCGGCTCTGCCACCAGCCGGGCCGGACGGACTATTCGCGCTATATCGGCGGTATTTATTCCAGCGAGTGGTTTTGGGCCAAGATCCTGCATGTGACCCGCGCGGATGCCGCCGTCGCACAGGCGGCGGCGTCGTGGATTGAGCTGTGTGACTGGGTGCCGGCGCTGCTGTCCGGCACCACGCGGCCCCAGGACATCCGCCGGGGCCGCTGTAGCGCCGGGCATAAGTCACTGTGGCATGAAAGCTGGGGCGGCCTGCCGCCGGCAGAGTTCTTCGATAGTCTCGAGCCGCTGATCAATCGGCATTTGGCCTACCCGCTGTTTACCACGACCTGGACGGCGGAGCGCCCGGTCGGGCGGCTGTCGGCCGAATGGGCGCGCCGTCTGGGGTTGCCGCAAAGCGTGGTGATTGCCGGCGGGGCGTTTGATTGCCATATGGGCGCCGTAGGCGCCGGGGCGGCGCCGAATACGTTGGTGAAAGTGATCGGCACCTCGACCTGCGACATTCTGATCGCCGATAAAACCACGGTGGGGACACACGCGGTGAAGGGGATTTGCGGCCAGGTGGATGGCAGCGTAGTGCCGGGTTTTATCGGGCTGGAAGCCGGGCAGTCGGCCTTCGGCGATATCTACGCCTGGTTCGGCCGTTTACTCGGCTGGCCGCTCGATCAGTTGGCGCTGGCGCATCCCGAACTGCGCGAACCGCTCCAGCGCAGCAAACAACAGCTTTTGCCCGCGCTGACCGAAGCCTGGGCCAGCAACCCGTCGCTGGAGTATTTGCCGGTGGTGCTGGACTGGTTTAATGGCCGCCGCACGCCGAACGCCAACCAGCGGCTAAAAGGGGTGATTAGCGATCTCAATCTGGCGACCGACGCGCCGGCACTGTTCGGCGGTTTGATCGCCGCCACCGCCTTCGGCGCGCGCGCCATCATGGAGTGTTTTACCCAGCAGGGCATTGCGGTGAATGCGGTGATGGCGCTGGGCGGCATCGCGCGCAAATCGCCGGCCATCATGCAGGTGTGCTGCGACGTACTTAACCGGCCATTACAGATTGTGGCCTCCGACCAATGCTGTGCGTTGGGGGCGGCGATTTTTGCCGCCGTCGCGGCGCGGCAACACCCGGATATTGCCGCCGCGCAGCAGGCGATGGCCAGCCAGATAGCAACCACGTTGCAACCGGCGCCTGCGCGCGCGGCGCGTTTCGATGCGCTTTACCACCGCTATCAGCAGTGGGCCGCCCGCGCGGAACCGCTTTATCTCCCCTCTGCCGCGCCGTCCGGCGCACCGGCAGCTCCGATCCACTAAGGACACGACGATGACTATTTTCTCCCAATACGAAGTGTGGTTTGTGATTGGCAGCCAGAAACTCTACGGCGAGCAAGCGCTGCGCCAGGTGACTCAACACGCCGAACAGGTGGTGAATGCGCTTAATGCCGAAGGGAACCTGCCTTGCAAACTGGTGCTTAAACCGTTGGGCACCAGCCCGGACGAGATCACGGCGATCTGCCGCGAAGCCAATTATGCCGAGCGCTGCGCCGGGCTGGTGGTGTGGCTGCATACCTTTTCGCCGGCCAAAATGTGGATCAACGGCCTGAGCATTTTGACCAAGCCATTGTTGCAGTTTCACACCCAGTTCAATGCCCAGATCCCTTGGAGCAGCATCGATATGGACTTCATGAACCTGAACCAGACCGCGCACGGCGGCCGCGAGTTCGGCTTCATCGGCGCCCGTATGCGCCAGACGCACAGCGTGGTTACCGGCCATTGGCAAGATCCGCAAAGCCGTATGCGGATTGGCGCCTGGATGCGCCAGGCGGTATCGAAGCAGGATACCCGCCAGCTGAAAGTGGCGCGTTTCGGCGACAACATGCGTGAAGTGGCGGTTACCGAAGGCGACAAGGTGGCGGCGCAGATCACGTTCGGCTTTTCGGTCAACGGCTATGGGCTGGGCGATCTGGCGGAAGTGGTCGATGCCGTTAGCACCGGCGATGTCAACGCGCTGGTGGATGAGTATGAGTCATCCTATCGCCTGACGCCGGCGGCGCAGGTTCACGGCGAAAAACGGCAGAACGTGATTGATGCGGCGCGCATTGAGCTGGGCATCAAACGCTTCCTGGAAGAGGGCGGATTCCACGCTTTCACCACCACCTTTGAGAATCTGTATGGCCTGAAACAGCTGCCGGGGCTGGCGGTGCAGCGGCTGATGCAGCAGGGCTACGGCTTTGCGGGCGAGGGCGACTGGAAGACCGCGGCGCTGCTGCGCATCATGAAGGTAATGTCGTCAGGGCTGCCGGGCGGCACTTCGTTTATGGAGGACTACACCTATCACTTTGAGGCCGGCAATGATCTGGTGCTCGGCTCCCATATGCTGGAGGTTTGCCCGTCTATCGCCACTGAGGAGCAGCCGATTTTGGACGTACAGTTCCTTGGCATCGGCGGCAAAGCGGATCCGGCGCGGCTGATTTTCTCGACCCGCAGCGGGCCGGCCATCAACGCCAGCCTGATCGATTTGGGCGACCGTTTTCGCCTGCTGGTCAACACCGTGGAAGCGTTGGATACGCCGCACCCGCTGCCGAAACTGCCGGTGGCGAACGCGCTGTGGAAGGCTTTGCCGGATCTGCACACCGCCGCCGAAGCGTGGATTATCGCCGGTGGCGCGCATCACACCGTCTTCAGCCAGGCGCTGACGCTGGACGATCTGCGCCTGTTTTCCGAACTGTATGACATCGAACTGACGGTGATTGATAACGATACCCGGCTGCCGGCCTTTAAAGACGCGTTGCGCTGGAACGCGGTGTATTACGGCGGTAAACGCTAGGCAGACACTGTTTGGAGAACGCCTATGTTTAGTGAATTAAAACGGCAGGTGCTGGCGGCGAATCTGGCGCTGCCGGCACACCGGTTGGTAACCCTGACCTGGGGCAACGTCAGCGCGGTGGATCGCCAGCGCGGCGCGGTGATTATCAAACCTTCGGGCGTCGACTATGACCTGATGACGGCGGACGACATGGTGGTGGTCAGTCTGGCCACTGGCGAGGTGCTGGAAGGGAGCAAAAAGCCTTCTTCCGATACGCCGACCCACCGATTGCTGTACCAGCGTTTCCCGCAGATTGGCGGCATCGTGCATACGCATTCGCGCCATGCCACCATTTGGGCGCAGGCAGGGCTGCCGATCCCGGCAACCGGCACGACCCATGCCGACTACTTTTACGGCGACATTCCCTGTACGCGCAAAATGACCGATGCGGAGATCAACGCCGACTACGAGTGGCAAACCGGCGCGGTGATTGTGGAAACCTTCCGCGAGCGCGGCATCACGCCGGCGCAGATGCCGGGCGTGCTGGTGCATTCGCACGGGCCGTTCGCCTGGGGCAACGATCCGCAAGATGCCGTTCATAATGCGATTGTCCTGGAGGAGGTGGCCTATATGGGCATCATGTGCCGCCAACTGGCGCCCCATCTGCCGGGCATGCAGCAAACCCTGCTGGATAAACACTATCTGCGCAAGCACGGCGAGCGGGCCTATTACGGCCAGTAGTTTGTCACCGTTGGGGAAAACGCGGTAGGGCGGGCCGCCTTACCGCATTGGGGGGAAGGATCAGTTCTTTTTCACAAATTCGGATTTCAGCTTCATCGGGCCAAAACCGTCGATTTTGCAGTCGATGTTGTGATCGCCTTCCACCAGACGGATATTTTTTACCTTGGTGCCGATTTTCAGCATGGAAGAACTGCCCTTGACCTTCAGATCTTTGATCACCGTAACCGCGTCGCCGTCGGCCAGCAGGTTGCCGTTGGCATCCTTGACGATCAGCGCGTCGTCATCCTGTTCCGCCGCCTGGTCGTTCCATTCATGGGCGCATTCAGGGCAGATATACAGTTCACCGTCCTGATAGGTATATTCGGAGTTGCACTTAGGGCAGTGTGGGAGTTGCATTGTTATGTTGCCTCATTAATCAAATAAAAAAAGAAAATTACCGGGCATGGCTGCCCGGCAGGAAAACAAAATTAAGAACGCAAAAAACCGCAGTTTATTGTGATACGTAAAGCGGTGTTAAGGTTGATAGGTGCCGACACCCAGCTCATTTTCTTTACGCGTGCGGGCAATTACCGCTTGCGGGGATTCATGAACGCGCAGTTCCATCTGCTGCTCGGTGCGCACCACCTCGCCGCGCAGCGAGTTGGGGTAGACATCGGTAATTTCAACGTCGACGAACTGGCCGATCATATCCGGCGTGCCTTCGAAGTTCACTACCCGGTTGCATTCGGTGCGCCCGGCAAGCTCCATCACGTTTTTGCGGGAAGGGCGTTCCACCAGAATGCGTTGCACGGTGCCCAGCGTGCGGCGGCTGAACTGCATGGCCTGCTGCTGAATGCGCTCTTGCAGAATATACAGGCGCTGCTTTTTCTCTTCTTCGCTGACGTCATCCACCATGTCCGCCGCCGGGGTGCCGGGGCGCGGGGAATAAATAAAGCTGAAGCTGTTGTCGAAGTTAACCTCGGCAATCAGGTTCATGGTCTGCTCGAAATCGGCCTGGGTTTCCCCCGGGAAGCCGATGATAAAGTCAGAGCTGAACTGGATATTGGGGCGCGCTTTACGCAGCTTGCGGATGATCGATTTGTATTCCAACGCGGTATGCGCGCGTTTCATCATCGTCAGGATACGGTCGGAACCGCTTTGCACCGGCAGGTGCAGGAAGCTGACCAGCTCCGGCGTGTCTTCATACACTTTGATGATGTCATCGGTGAATTCAATCGGATGGCTGGTGGTAAAGCGGATACGATCGATACCGTCGATCGCCGCCACCAGGCGCAGCAGCTCGGCAAACGAGCAGATGCCGCCGTCGTAGGTCGCGCCGCGATAGGCGTTCACGTTCTGGCCCAGCAGGTTGACTTCACGCACGCCCTGAGCGGCCAATTGGGCGATTTCAAACAGAATATCGTCGATCGGGCGGCTGACTTCTTCACCACGGGTGTAAGGCACCACGCAGAAAGTACAGTATTTGTTGCAGCCTTCCATAATGGAAACAAAGGCGGTGGGGCCTTCTGCGCGCGGCTCCGGCAGGCGATCAAACTTCTCGATTTCCGGGAAGCTGATATCAACGATCGGGCTGCGGGTGCCCTGCACGTGATTAATCATTTCCGGCAGGCGGTGCAAGGTCTGCGGGCCAAAAATGACGTCAACGCACGGCGCACGCTGGCGGATATGCTCGCCTTCCTGTGAGGCCACGCAGCCGCCAACGCCGATAATCAGATCCGGTTTGTTCTCTTTTAACTGCTTCCAACGGCCTAACATTCCGAAGACCTTTTCCTGCGCTTTTTCACGGATCGAGCAGGTATTAAGCAGCAACACATCTGCTTCTTCAGGGTTGTCGGTCCACTGATAACCGTGCGTACTCCCCAGGAGATCGGCCATTTTTGATGAATCGTATTCGTTCATCTGGCAGCCCCAGGTTTTGATATGTAGTTTCTTTGTCATTAACTTGCCATTACTCAGTGCGGAGTGAAAGTTGCGTTAAGCGACATGCTGGGCGCCTATTGTAAACATTTGCCGGCTTGGTGACCAGCCTGGGAAACATGGCCTGTAGCCTGATGCGGGATGAAAAATCCGGTACACTGGGGCCAGGATTCCAATAAGCATAGCCAAAATGAAGATGACAGAAAAACGGATGGACGCCGTGGTGGTGGGCGGCGGAATGGTCGGGGCGGCCGCGGCGCTGGGGTTGGCGCAGGCCGGGTTCCAGGTTGCGCTGTTGGAGCACCAGCGGCCCGCGGCGTTTGATCTTGCCAGCCCGCCGGATCTGCGCATTTCCGCCATTGGCTGCACGTCGGTGGCGTTGCTAAGGCAACTGGGGGCATGGCCGGCGGTGGAACAGATGCGCTCTGCTCCGTATCGGCGCCTGGAAACCTGGGAGTGGGATTCTGCGCGCGTGGCGTTTGATGCGGCTTCGCTCGGGTTGCCTGAACTGGGTTTTATGGTTGAGAACCGGGTACTGCAGCTGGCGCTGTGGAAACAGATTGAGCGCTGCGACGCCATCACGCTATGTTGCCCCGTCAGGCTAAGCGCGCTGCAGCGTGACGGCGATCAGTGGCGGGTGGCGCTGGACAGCGGTGAAGTGCTGCTGGCCCGCCTGGTCATTGGCGCTGATGGCGCGCATTCGCAAGTGCGAAAACTGGCGGCGATCGGTACCAGCGGTTGGCAATACCGCCAGGATTGCATGTTGATTACGGTACGCACCGGGGCGCAGCAGCAGGATGTCACCTGGCAACGGTTCTTCCCCTCCGGGCCGCGCGCGTTTTTGCCGCTGTTCGATGACTGGGCTTCGCTGGTGTGGTACGACAGCCCACAACGCATCCGCCAATTGCAGGCGCTGCCGATGGCGCAGCTTGAACGTGAAATCAGCGCGGCATTCCCTGCGCGGCTGGGCGCGGTGAACGCTCATGCCGCCGGGGCTTTCCCTCTGGTGCGCCGCCATGCGCAGCGTTATGTTCTGCCGGGGCTGGCGCTGATTGGCGATGCGGCGCATACCATCAACCCTTTGGCCGGCCAGGGCGTGAACCTGGGCTATCGCGACGTAGAAGCGCTGCTGGATGTGGTGGGCCGCGCGCGTGAAAATGGCGAAGATTGGGCGGCGGTTTCGGTTCTGGCCCGCTACCAGCGCCGGCGCCGCACCGACAACCTGCTGATGCAAAGTGGCATGGATCTGTTCTACACCGCGTTCAGCAACAACTTGGCGCCACTGGGCGTGCTGCGCAATCTGGCGCTGATGGCCGCCGAGCGCGGCGGCAAGCTGAAAGAGCAGGCCCTCAAATACGCCCTGGGTTTGTAATTAATGCCAATGCGCTGCCCGCCGGTGAGCGCGGGCGGTGCGTTGGCGTGACTTCGGCCCACCCAGAGCCAGGCATGGCAGAGCCGTAAACCGTGCCCAGGGCTGCCGCCATGCCAGTCTATCGCTTTCCTTCCTTCCAACCCGCCAGCGGGTGATTCATCCATACAGCTTTCCTCTCCGTGGCCTGCGCCGGTGGGCAGGGAACGAAAGGGCGGATGCATGTACTTTTCTGCTGCCTATCGCTGTTTTGTGACGGTAGTCAAAATGTTAACAGCTGGCTAAATTCGCTGAATGTATGAACAATCCTGCTGTTCTTCCCGTATGTGATAGCGCTCTATATTCTGCCGGGCATTAACGGCTAAAAAGTAAATCGTCAGTCTCTTTCTGGGGAAGCGCTCCGCACTAAGTCGGTGTTTTTACGCCATCCAGACCGGAAGTACCCTATTGATAACGTTTACACGCATTAAGCCAATGGCGGCGCAAGTGACGAAAAAACGACCGGAGAACATCATGCATAAATTCATTAAGACGATGGCCGTGCTTGGCCTGGCCGCAGTTATGTCACATTCGGCTATGGCGGCAAACATGAAGCTGGGTTTTTTAGTTAAACAGCCGGAAGAGCCGTGGTTCCAGACGGAATGGCGGTTTGCCGATCAGGCCGGGAAAGATCTCGGTTTTGATGTGATCAAAATTGCGGTACCGGATGGCGAGAAAACGCTCAACGCCATCGATAGCCTGGCGGCCAGTGGCGCGAAAGGCTTTGTGATTTGTACGCCGGATCCCAAACTGGGGCCGGCCATTGTGGCGAAGGCCCGCAGTTATGATCTGAAAGTGATCGCCGTTGACGATCAGTTCGTCAACGCCAAAGGGCAGCCGATGGAAACCGTTCCGCTGGTGATGATGGCGGCAACAAAAATTGGCGAGCGCCAGGGCCAGGAGCTGTGGAAGGAGATGCAGAAACGCGGCTGGCAAGTGGAAGACACGGCGGTGATGGCGATTACCGCTAACGAACTGGATACCGCACGCCGCCGCACCAGCGGCTCAATGGATGCGCTGAAAGCGGCTGGCTTCCCGGAAAAACAAATCTATCAGGTGCCGACGAAATCCAACGATATCCCCGGCGCGTTTGATGCGGCTAACTCAATGCTGGTGCAGCACCCGAACGTGAAAAACTGGCTGATTGTCGGCATGAATGACAACACGGTGCTCGGTGGGGTTCGGGCGACGGAAGGGCAGGGGTTCAAGGCTGAAAACGTCATTGGCATCGGCATCAACGGCGTGGACGCCGTCAGCGAGCTGTCGAAGGGGCAGGCGACCGGTTTCTACGGCTCGCTGCTGCCCAGCCCGGATATTCATGGCTACAAGAGTATCCAGATGCTGCACGACTGGATCGCCAACGGCGTTGAGCCGCCGAAGTTTACCGAAGTCACCGATGTGGTGCTGATTACGCGCGAGAACTTTAAAACCGAACTGAAGAAAAAAGGGCTGATGTAAGTGCCGAAGGCGCCGCGCGCCGATAAAGCGCGGCTGTTACAGGCGCGGCCAGGAGGACGCGCCATACGCCATGGTGTGATCGCCCGGCCACAGCGGGCATGACGTTACGAGGAAATCGCGATGACAGCACAGTCACCTTATTTGTCGTTCCACGGGATAGGCAAGGTGTTTCCGGGCGTTAAGGCGCTGGATGACATCAGCTTTGCCTGCCATGCCGGCCAGATCCATGCGCTGATGGGTGAGAACGGGGCCGGCAAATCCACGCTATTGAAGATTCTGAGCGGCAACTATACACCCACCCAAGGGGAGATCCGCATTAACGGGCAGGCGGTGCGTTTCAACAATACCACCGACGCCCTGAATGCCGGCGTGGCCATTATTTATCAGGAGCTGCATTTGGTGCCGGAAATGACGGTCGCCGAGAATATTTACCTCGGCCAGTTGCCGCATAAAGCCGGGCTGGTGAATTATTCGCTGCTGCGTTATGAAGCGAAACTGCAACTAGAGCATCTCGGGCTGGATATCGATCCGGACACCCCGCTGAAATACCTGTCTATCGGCCAGTGGCAAATGGTCGAAATCGCCAAGGCGCTGGCGCGCAACGCCAAAATCATCGCGTTTGACGAACCGACCAGTTCGCTGTCGGCGCGGGAGATCGAACAGCTGTTTCGGGTTATCCGCGAACTGCGCAGCGAAGGGCGGGTCATTTTGTATGTGTCGCACCGCATGGAGGAGATTTTCGCGCTGAGCGACGCCATCACCGTCTTCAAGGACGGGCGCTATGTGCGGACGTTTGACGATATGCAGCAGGTTAATCATGAAAAACTGGTGCAGGCGATGGTGGGCCGCCAACTGGGCGACATCTTCGGCTACCAGCCGCGGCCGCTCGGCGCCGCGCGCCTGACGCTAAACGCGGTGAAAGCGCCCGGCGTGAAAGCGCCGATTTCCTTCAGCGTGCAAGCCGGGGAAATCGTTGGGCTGTTTGGCCTGGTGGGCGCGGGGCGCAGCGAACTGATGAAAGGCCTGTTCGGCGCGACCCGCATTACCGCCGGCGAGGTGCTGCTGGACGGCAAAAAGTTGACGCTCCGCTCGCCCGCCGATGCGATCCGCCAGGGGGTGATGCTGTGCCCGGAAGATCGTAAGGCCGAAGGCATTATCGCCGTACACTCGGTGCGCGAGAACATCAATATCAGCGCGCGGCGCAGGAACTTAAAGGCCGGCTTTGTGATTAATAACCCGTGGGAAGCGGAAAACGCGGAAAAACGCATCCAGGCGTTGAATATCAAAACGCCGTCGGCCGCCCAGCTCATCATGAACCTGTCGGGGGGAAACCAGCAGAAGGTGATCCTGGGGCGCTGGTTATCGGAAGAGATGAAGGTCATTTTGCTGGATGAACCGACGCGCGGTATAGACGTCGGCGCACGGCATGAAATCTATCACGTCATTTATCAGTTGGCCAAGCAAGGCATTGCCGTGCTGTTTGCGTCAAGCGATTTACCCGAAGTGCTCGGACTGGCCGACCGCATTATCGTTATGCGCGAGGGCATGATTTCCGGCGAGTTGCAGCACGATGAGGCCACTGAGCAGAAAGCGCTGAGTCTGGCAATGTTACGTACCCCGGATATTGCGTCCGCGGTAGCCTGATTGCGAAGGAGCACTGAACATGTCCACTGTTACCACAACGCCTGAAAAACCAAAACGGCATATAGGGGTTTCCCGTATCTGGGATAATTACGGCATGCTGGTGGTGTTTGCCGTGCTGTTCCTGGCCTGCGTATTGTTTGTGCCGAACTTTTCCAGCTTTATTAATATGAAAGGGCTGGGGCTGGCGATCTCCATGTCGGGCATGGTGGCCTGCGGCATGCTGTTTTGCCTGGCCTCCGGCGATTTTGATCTGTCGGTGGCTTCCATTATCGCCTGCGCCGGCGTCACCACGGCGGTGGTGATTAATATGAGCGAAAGCCTGTGGCTCGGCGTCGGCGCCGGGCTGCTGCTGGGGATGGGGTTCGGGCTGATTAACGGCTTCGTGATCGCCCGTCTGAAAATCAATGCTCTGATCACCACCCTGGCCACGATGCAAATCGCCCGTGGCCTGGCCTATATCATTTCCGATGGTAAGGCGGTGGGGATCGAAGATGAGCGTTTTTTTGCGCTGGGCTACGCTAACTGGCTGGGATTGCCGGCGCCGATTTGGATCACCGTCGCCTGCCTGATTCTGTTCGGCCTGCTACTGAATAAAACCACCTTCGGGCGCAATACGCTGGCTATCGGCGGCAACGAGGAAGCGGCCCGGTTGGCTGGCGTGCCGGTCGTTCGTACCCGTATCATTATTTTCGCCTTGTCTGGCCTGGTCTCGGCCGCGGCCGGCATCATTCTGGCTTCGCGTATGACCAGCGGCCAGCCGATGACCTCGCTGGGCTATGAGCTGATCGTGATTTCCGCCTGTGTGCTGGGCGGGGTTTCGCTGAAAGGTGGGATTGGCAAAATTTCGTATGTCGTCGCCGGGGTGCTGATTTTGGGCACGGTGGAAAATGCCATGAACTTGCTGAATATTTCCCCGTTCGCGCAGTACGTGGTGCGCGGGGTGATTCTACTGGCGGCGGTGATTTTTGACCGCTACAAACAGCTGGCGAAGAAAACGATCTGACAAGGCGGAATTCAACAGCTAATTCCGCGCGCAGCGCAGTGCTCTGGCCGCCCGGCCAGAGT
This sequence comes from Gibbsiella greigii, assembly GCF_039540155.1. Taxonomy (NCBI): domain Bacteria; kingdom Pseudomonadati; phylum Pseudomonadota; class Gammaproteobacteria; order Enterobacterales; family Yersiniaceae; genus Gibbsiella; species Gibbsiella greigii. Next base: position 21,690 of record NZ_BAABEM010000052.1, on the reverse strand, counting down.
TTTCTGGCGCCCATAAGAAAACGGAGCGTAACCTTTCGGTTATCGCTCCGTTACTCGCTGATATATCAGCTAAATTTGGCTGGGGTACGAGGATTCGAACCTCGGAATGCCGGAATCAGAATCCGGTGCCTTACCGCTTGGCGATACCCCAAAAGATGGTGGCTACGACGGGATTTGAACCTGTGACCCCATCATTATGAGTGATGTGCTCTAACCAGCTGAGCTACGTAGCCATAATACTTCGTACTACTTTGATTTGCAAGCTGTTTATGATGGCTGGGGTACCTGGATTCGAACCAGGGAATGCCGGTATCAAAAACCGGTGCCTTACCGCTTGGCGATACCCCATCAGCTTAGCAAACCTTCCTGCTGAACCCCCTTTCCATGAAAAGATGGCTGGGGTACCTGGATTCGAACCAGGGAATGCCGGTATCAAAAACCGGTGCCTTACCGCTTGGCGATACCCCATCAGCAGAATATGCAACAACCAGTGATGAAGAGAGTGGTGCGGGAGGCGAGACTTGAACTCGCACACCTTGCGGCGCCAGAACCTAAATCTGGTGCGTCTACCAATTTCGCCACTCCCGCAAAAAGATGGTGGCTACGACGGGATTCGAACCTGTGACCCCATCATTATGAGTGATGTGCTCTAACCAACTGAGCTACGTAGCCATCTTTTTCGCGCTGCCTTCATCAGCGTTGCGGGGCGCATTATGCGTATATGACCGATTTGCGTCAACAAGTTTTTTCCCGAAAAAGCCACCGCCGCTGCCGTTTGTCTGGCTTGTGAACAGTATGGTGATAAAAACAGCAGTTAGGGTGTTTGCCGGGCAAAAGTGCAATAAAAAGGCGAACCTGGAGGTTCGCCTTGTGGGTAACGCCAGCCTGCTTATTGGTAGGCAGACTGGTGCACGCCAACCGCACGGCCGGATGGATCGTCCATTTTCTTAAAGGACTCATCCCATTCAATTGCCTTGGCGGAAGAACAAGCCACTGATGGGCCGCCAGGCACGCATTCTGCCGCGCTTGGCAGCGGGAACAGCTCTTCAAAAATTTCGCGGTACAGGTAGCCTTCTTTTGAGGTCGGCGTGTTGTACGGGAAACGGAAATGTGCGTTTTCAAGCTGTTGATCGGTGATTTGCTTCGCAGCCACTTCTTTCAGCGTGTCAATCCAGCTGTAGCCAACGCCGTCGGAGAACTGTTCTTTCTGGCGCCAAACCACGTTGGAAGGCAGATAAGACTCAAAGCATTCGCGCAGGATGTGTTTTTCCATTTTGCCGTTGCCGCACATTTTGTCCTGCGGGTTGATGCGCATCGCAACGTCGAGGAATTTTTTATCCAGGAACGGTACGCGCGCTTCCACGCCCCAGGCTGACATGGCCTTGTTGGCACGGGCGCAGTCGAACATATGCAGCGCCTGCAGTTTACGCACGGTTTCTTCATGCAGTTCTTTGGCGTTTGGCGCCTTGTGGAAATACAGATAACCGCCAAACACTTCGTCCGAACCTTCGCCAGACAGCACCATTTTGATGCCCATCGCCTTGATTTTACGCGACATCAGGTACATCGGCGTTGAGGCGCGGATGGTCGTGACGTCGTAGGTTTCGATGTGGTAAATCACATCGCGGATAGCGTCCAGCCCTTCCTGCACGGTGAAGTGAATTTCATGGTGCACGGTGCCCAGATGGTTGGCCACTTCCTGCGCGGCGCGCAGATCCGGTGAGCCTTCCAGCCCAACGGCGAAGGAGTGCAACTGCGGCCACCAGGCTTCGCTACGCTCTGCATCTTCAACGCGGCGCGCGGCATATTTTTTGGTGATCGCGGAAATGACCGATGAATCCAGCCCACCCGACAGCAACACGCCGTACGGCACGTCGGACATCAGGTGGCTTTTCACGGACTCTTCCAGCGCATCACGCAGTTCGTTGGCGTCGGTGACGTTGTCTTTGACGTTTTCGTAATCGAACCAGTCGCGCTGATAGTAGGAGCGAATTTCACCGTCCTGGCTCCACAGGTAGCTGCCCGCCGGGAATTCTTTGATTGTGCGGCAGATTGGCACCAGCGCTTTCATTTCGGAAGCGACATACAGGGTGCCGTTTTCGTCGTAACCCATGTACAGCGGGATGATACCCAGGTGGTCACGGCCGATCAGGTAAGCGTCTTTTTCACTGTCGTACAGGGCGAAAGCGAACATGCCCTGCAGTTCGTCAAGGAATTCCGGGCCTTTTTCCTGATACAGCGCGAGGATCACTTCGCAGTCGGAGCCGGTTTGGAATGCATAGCGTTCGCTCAGTTGCTGGCGCAGCGCCTGGTGGTTGTAGATTTCACCGTTAACCGCCAGCACGTGGGTGTGAGCGGCGTTGTATAAAGGTTGCGCACCGTTGTTAACGTCAACGATGGACAGGCGTTCATGCGCAAGAATGGCTTTATCGCTGGCATATACGCCAGACCAGTCTGGGCCGCGGTGGCGCATCAGGCGCGACATTTCCAGCGCTGTTTTGCGCAGTTCTGTGGGATCGGATTTCAGATCAAGCGCGCCAAAGATAGAACACATACAAACTCTCCTAACGACTTTTCGTGGTGTTATTTATAGCAGCATTGCCGTTTTACACCTGTCATATTTCAAGCTGTACAAGCGTTGGCTTGTGATTGGAATTATTCAGGCTATGCCAGGGTATCTGGCGGTATGGCTGCGTTGTGTTTATGAAAATGCGTCAAAAGGGCCGGTAGATGCAAGCGTTTTAACGCCGGCCGGAAAAATAGTTGTTGGCGGGGGGAATAAAATTAACGGATCTTCATTTTTAAACGCCTAAAGTTAGCGAATATTCAATTTTCATCCGGATGCGTCTTTTTTATACAAAGCGAATCGGGCGTTTGTTGAAATGGTATTTTGCGCCGTCTGGGCGGCATAAAGGCAGCTTTTGGGAACGGAGGGGAGGCTAAGGCGGCGTATGGCCGCCCTGGCGGATTTGCCTGGCGGCGCGGCCGCCGGGTAATCAGAAAATAGTGATATCGCTAACGGATGGGAATATGTAGCTGGGGCGAAACGGCATGGTTTCCACATCGTTGAGGGTAGAAACCCCAGACAACACCAGCACGGTTTCCAGCCCGGCCTGGAAGCCCGCCAGAATATCGGTGCGCAGGTTGTCGCCGACGATCACCGTGTCTTCCGAATGGGCCTGCATCTTATTGAGCGCGGCACGGATAATCCACGGGCTGGGTTTGCCGACGTAGAATGGCACGCGGCCGGTGATTTTTTCAATCGGGGCGCACAGCGCGCCGCAGGCGGGAACAAAACCATGGCCGTGGGTATCCGGATTGGTGGCGATAAAGCGGGCGCCGTTATTCACGAAATAGGCCGCCTTGTGCATCATATCCCAGTTATAGGAACGGGTTTCCCCAACGATGACAAAATCCGGGTTGATGTCGGTAATGGTAAAGCCGGCCTTGTACAGCTCGTGGATCAGCGCGCCTTCCCCCACCACATAGGCTTTTTTACCTTCCTGGCGGCGCAGGAAATCGGCGGTAGCCATGGCGGAGGTATAAAACGCGCTTTCCGGCACCTCCAGCCCGGCAGCGGCAAAGCGGTTTGCCAAATCTTGCGCGGTCTGGGAAGGATAGTTGGTCAGAATAACCAGCGGCATACCCTGTTCCTGAATACGCGCTAAAAACAGATCGGCGCCCGGGATGGCCGTATTGTCATGCATCAGTACGCCGTCGATGTCACAGATAACGTTTTTTATGGTCATTGTTTGCGGTTCTCATAATAGCAGCAGGGCAAGGCGTGAAAATAACATGCCTTGCCGCGTGAAGGATCAGCTTTCCAGCAGCCGCTGTAATAGCACGCCGTTGAGCATGGCCCGCTTAACCAGCGCAAAAGCGCCAATGGCGGATTGATGGTTGAGTTCGGAGGTGACTATCGGCAGATTTTTGCGGAACTCTTTCAGCACCTGAGTATTTACGCAGCTTTGAATAGCCGGCAACAATACTTTCTCGGCTTCGGTAATTTCGCCGGCGATCACCACTTTCTGTGGGTTGAACAGGTTAATGGCGATCGCCACGGCTTTGCCCAGATCGCGGCCGACGTGTTCGATCACTTCACTGGCCAGCAGATCGCTGCGGTTGGCGGCCTTGCAGATAGCGCTGATGTTGCAGTCGTCCAGCGTCAGTTTGCTCGGGTAACCCTGTGTCAGCAGGTTGCGCACCCGGTGTTCGATGGCGGCATTGGCGGCCACGGTTTCCAGGCAGCCGAAGTTGCCGCAGTGGCAGCGCTCGCCGAGGGGATCGATCTGGATATGGCCGATCTCGCCGACGTTGCCGTTGGTGCCGAGGAAGATCTGCCCATTGACGATAATCCCGGCGCCGGTGCCGCGGTGCAGCCGCACCAGAATGGAATCTTCGCAGTCGCGCGTGGCGCCAAAGTAGTGCTCTGCCAGCGCCAGGCTGCGGATATCGTGGCCGACAAAGCTGGTGACGTTAAAACGCTGCTGCAGGTTATCCACCAGCGCCCAGTTATTCACACTGATATGCGGCATATAGCGCACCACGCCCTGCACCGGATCAACCAGGCCGGGCAAAATAACGGCAATGGCGATCAGTTCGCGCAGCTTGCGCTGGTAGCTTTCAATAAATTGAGCGATGGCGGCAAACAGCGCGTGTTCCAGCGTCTCTTGCGTGCGCTCGGGCAGCGCATAGTGCTCTTCGCCCAGCGATTTGCCGCTCATGTCGTACAGGGTAATCGTGGCGTCGTAGCGGCCAAGCCGCACGGCAATGGTATGGAAATAGCGGGTTTCCGTTACGATAGAGATCGCGCGGCGCCCGCCGGTAGAGGCTTGCTGATCAACTTCTTTGATCAGCCCGCGCTCCAGCAACTGGCGAGTAATTTTAGTGACGCTGGCGGGGGCAAGCTGGCTCAGTTCGGCAATTTGAATACGCGAGATCGGGCCTTGCTGGTCGATCAGGCGGTAAACGGCGGCGCCGTTGAGCTGTTTAACTAAATCAATATTACCTATTTGTGCCTGGCCACCGGTGCTCATCAATAATGTTACTCGCTGTTCATTAATTACACCTCGTTACCGTTAACGAGAGTCTTGGTGATTTTATAATCACGGGTAAACGCGGTCAGGTTAGCGACCTTGCCGGCCTCGACGGTGCCTAAGCGATGAGCCACGCCGATGGCGCGGGCCGGATATAGCGTTGCCATCCGCAGCGCTTCATCCAGCGCGATGCCGATATGTTCCACGCTGTTTTGCACCGCTTGAATCATGGTCAGCGCAGACCCGCTCAGGGTGCCGTTGGCGTCTACGCAAATTCCGTCGCGATAGTATATTGTTTTACCGGCGAAAATAAATTGATCAATATCGGCTCCTGCCGGAGCAGTCGCGTCGGTGACCAGCACCAATTTATCACCTTTAATACGTTTAGCGTTACGGATACTCGCCCAGGCCACGTGATGGCCGTCGGCGATGATGCCGGTATAGACCTCTGGCGTATCAAAAACCGCGCCGATCAGGCCCGGTTCGCGGCCGGTGATATAAGGCATGGCGTTGTACAAATGGGTGGCGAAAGAGATGCCCGCGGCAAAGCCGGCCCGAGCTTCGGCGTAGGTGGCGTTGGCATGGCCGGCGGAAACGATGATGCCGGCTTCAGACAACTGGCGGATAAAGTGCGGCTCGACCATTTCCGGTGCCAGCGTGATTTTACTGATGGCATCGGCATGGGCGCACAGGTAATCCACCATCTGGCTCTCGGGCTTGCGGATAAACGCCGGGTTGTGGGTGCCTTTTTTCACCGGATTGAGGTATGGCCCCTCCAGGTGCAGGCCCAGTGCCTGATTCGGGTGTTTTTTCAGATAGGCACGCATCACTTCGATGCCGTGCTTCATAAATTCGTCACTGCAGGTGATCAGCGTGGGCAGATAGCTGGTGCAGCCGGATTTTTCATTGGCGCGCTGCATGATTTCCAGCGTTTCAACCGAGATGGCTGCCAGCGAATCGTTAAACTGCACGCCGCCGCAGCCGTTAAGCTGAACGTCAATGAAACCGGGGGCTAGGATGGCGCCACCCAGATCGCGCGTTTCGATCCCGGCGGGCAACTGGTCTTGTGGGCAGACCCGTTCAATCAGGCCATCAGCAATGACAACCGCGTGGTCATCAAGCACATCGTGGCCGGTGTAGATACGGCCGTGGGTTAAAGCGAACATGTTGCCCCCTGCAGAGATTAAATATTTTTCATGTTTTCCGCTTCTAACGCGCGGAAATATTTAACGGTTTTGACTTTCAATTCCATGGTGGAAGGCTCGTCGCAAACCATAACGGCTTTGGCATGCAACTGCAGGCAACTGATCGTCCACAGGTGGTTGATATTGCCTTCCACCGCGGCCGCCAGCGCTTGTGCTTTGGCATGGCCGGTAACCAGAATCATCACTTCTTCGGCATCCAGCAGCGTGCCGACGCCTACGGTCAGGGCATATTTAGGCACCAGATTGACATCGCCGCCAAAGAAGCGTGAGTTGGCAATGCGGGTCTCTTCGGTCAATGTCTTGATGCGGGTGCGAGATGCCAGGGATGAGGCCGGCTCGTTAAACGCAATGTGCCCATCAACGCCGACGCCGCCCATAAACAGGTGAATCTTACCGTAAGATTTGATTTTCTCTTCATAGCTACGGCACTCGGCGTCCACATCCGGCGCATTACCATTCAGCAGATTGATATTTTCGCGCGGGATATCAATGTGATCAAATAAATTACGGTACATGAAGGTGTGATAGCTTTCCGGGTGCTCTTGCGGCAGACCAACATATTCATCCATATTGAAGGTCACCACATGTTTGAAGCTGACTTCGCCGGCTTTGTGCATGGCGATCAGGTGTTTGTATGCTTCCAGCGGCGTACCGCCGGTGGGCAGCCCAAGAACGAACGGGCGCTCTGCGGTGGGCTTGAACGCGTTGATGCGTTGCACAATATGGCGTGCCGCCCATTTGCCGACTTGTACGGTATCTTGTAGTGGTATCAGTCTCATCATACACCTCTGTAAGTAAACTAAAACGGTAGCGAAACGGGCCTGGACAGGAGCTCTAAGCGTAACTCAGCCTGATGGCTCCTGTATGAATCACCGCATGCTTTGATTTTTTGAATCATAAAATAAGTTTTGTGTTGTGGCTAGCAATACGGTTATAAAAGACTCATTATTAGTGATGTGCATCACAAATAATGAGGTTTTAATTTGCGATGAAAAATATTCTTTTTACACTCGGTGCGAGTAATGCATGCCACGGAGTTTTCCGAAAAAGTAGTGAGTAGCATCAATAACAACTAATAAGATTCCGCTCGCGGATCAGTAGGGGGAAAAGGTGAACATTCTTAGTTATTTACAAAAAGTAGGCCGGGCGCTGATGGTGCCGGTTGCCACGCTACCGGCAGCCGCAATCCTGATGGGGGTGGGGTATTGGATCGATCCCGTCGCTTGGGGGGGCGATAATGCGTTTGCCGCATTGTTGATCAAATCCGGTGCGGCCATCATCGAGCACATGGCCGTGCTGTTTGCCATTGGTGTGGCTTACGGCATGTCGAAAGACAAAGACGGCGCCGCCGCGCTGACCGGCTTTGTCGGCTTTCTGGTGCTGACCACCCTGTGTTCACCTGCCGCCGTCTCAATGATCCAAAAAATCCCGGTCGAGCAGGTGCCAGCCGCGTTCGGTAAAATAGAAAACCAGTTCGTTGGTATTCTGGTGGGGGTGATCTCGGCAGAGATATACAACCGCTTCAGCGGCGTTGAATTGCCGAAGGCGTTGTCCTTCTTCAGCGGCCGCCGTCTGGTGCCGATCCTGATCTCTTTCCTGATGATCCTCGTTGCTTTTATCCTGATGTATGTCTGGCCGATGATCTTCAACGCGTTGGTGAACTTCGGTGAGCACATTCAGAAACTGGGCGCGGCGGGCGCTGGTATTTATGCCTTCTTCAACCGCCTGTTGATCCCGGTTGGTCTGCACCATGCGCTGAACTCGGTATTCTGGTTTGACGTCGCCGGCATTAACGATATCCCTAACTTCCTCGGCGGCCAGCAGTCCATTGATGCCGGCAAAGCGGTGGTGGGCATTACCGGCCGCTATCAGGCGGGCTTCTTCCCGATCATGATGTTCGGCCTGCCGGGGGCGGCGCTGGCGATTTATCACTGCGCCCGCCCGGAGAATAAGGCGAAAGTGGCCGGGATTATGCTGGCTGCCGGCTTTGCAGCCTTCTTTACCGGCATCACCGAGCCGCTTGAGTTTTCCTTCATGTTTGTGGCCCCGGTGCTGTATGTGATCCACGCCGTGCTGACCGGGATTTCAGTGTTCATCGCCGCCAGCATGCATTGGATTTCCGGCTTTGGCTTCAGCGCCGGGCTGGTGGATATGATGCTGTGGGTGCGCAACCCGCTGGCAACCCACTGGTATATGCTGATCCCGCAAGGGCTGGTGTTCTTCGTCATTTACTATCTGGTGTTCCGCTTCACCATTACCCGGTTCAACCTGATGACGCCGGGGCGTGAATTGGCGGCTACCGGTGATGAAAGCGACGGTTATGATGTGAATGTGGATAACAGCGCCAATCGGGATGAAAGTGAAACCTCCGCGCTGGCTCGCCGCTATGTTTCCGCCATCGGCGGTAGCGATAACCTGACGGGGATTGATGCCTGTATCACCCGTCTGCGCCTAAATGTGAAAGATTCTGCGCTGGTTAATGATGGCCTGGCGAAACGCCTGGGCGCTTCCGGGGTGATCCGTTTGAACAAGCAGAGCGTGCAGATCATTGTCGGTACCCGTGCCGAACTGATCGCCAGCGCGATGCGCAGCGTTATTTCCGCCGGCCCGGTTGCCGCCGCGGTTGCACCAGTGGCGGCTGAACCCGCCACCCAGGCCAAACCGCAAGCGGTGCCGAATACGCCGAAAGCAGCGTTCCAGCGCTTGCTGGCGCCGATCACCGGTGAGGTGGTGCCGTTGGAGCAGGTGCCGGATGAAGCCTTTGCCAGCAAAGCGGTGGGGGAAGGCGTTGCCATTCGCCCAACCGATAAAACCGTCGTGGCGCCGGCAGACGGCACCGTGGTGAAAATCTTCAACACCGATCATGCGTTTTGCCTGGAAACCGATAAAGGCGCCGAGATTGTCGTCCATATCGGCATTGATACCGTGGCGCTGAACGGCCAGGGCTTTAAACGCCTGGTGCAGGAAGGCGAGAAGGTGAAAGCCGGCCAGCCGGTTCTGGAGCTGGATCTGGCTTTCCTGAATGCCAACGCACGCTCAATGGTGAGCCCGGTGATCGTCAGCAACATTGAAGACTATGCCGGCCTGGCCGAATTGGCCAGCGGGCAGGTGGTGGCCGGCCAGACCCCGCTGTTCGAGATCCAAAAATAAGGCGTAAAGCCAGGGCGCGCTATCGCACATAGCGAAAAACAGCCTGGATAATGAGGCGGGAAGAGAGCGATCTCTTCCCGCTTTTCTTATGGAAGAGCGGCACAAATGCCAGGCTGTAGCTCTCTTAAGCATGAGGTGGCCGCAACCTGCGCTTTTCGTGAAACTAACGGTTGTTTCCGGGCGTGGCTTGTTAGATCATAGGCGGTTATATGTCGCGTTTTGTCTTTGAGGAAGAGAACAATGAGTGAGGCTGAAGCCCGCCCAACCAACTTTATCCGCCAGATCATTGATGAAGATCTGGCTTCAGGGAAGCACACCACGGTTCATACCCGCTTCCCGCCTGAACCTAATGGCTATCTGCATATTGGCCATGCGAAGTCTATTTGCCTGAACTTTGGCATCGCCAGGGATTATCACGGCCAGTGCAATCTGCGCTTTGACGACACGAACCCGGTTAAGGAAAACGTGGAGTTTGTTGAGTCAATCAAGCGCGACGTGGAATGGCTGGGCTTCACGTGGAGCGGCGACGTTTGCTATTCCTCGAACTATTTCGATCAGTTGTACGGTTATGCAGTGGAGTTGATCACCAAGGGCCTGGCTTACGTTGATGAACTGTCGCCTGAACAAATCCGTGAATACCGCGGCACCCTGACGGCTCCGGGTAAAAACAGCCCGTACCGCGATCGCAGCGTGGATGAGAACCTGGCGCTGTTTGAAAAAATGCGCCAGGGTGAATTTGCTGAAGGCACGGCGTGCCTGCGTGCCAAAATTGATATGGCATCGCCGTTCATTGTAATGCGCGATCCGGTGCTGTACCGCATTAAGTTCGCCCATCACCACCAGACCGGCGACAAATGGTGCATCTATCCGATGTACGATTTCACCCACTGCATTTCCGATGCGCTGGAAGGGATCACGCATTCGCTGTGTACGCTGGAATTCCAGGATAACCGCCGCCTGTATGACTGGGTGCTGGATAACATCACCATCGCGTGCCACCCACGGCAGTACGAGTTTTCGCGCCTCAATCTTGAGTACGCGATTATGTCCAAGCGCAAGCTGAACCAACTGGTGACGGAAAACATCGTGGAAGGGTGGGACGATCCGCGTATGCCGACCGTTTCCGGTCTGCGCCGCCGTGGTTATACCGCGGCATCGATCCGTGAGTTCTGCCAGCGGATAGGCGTTACTAAGCAAGATAACAACGTGGAAATGGTGGCGTTGGAATCCTGCATCCGGGACGATCTTAACGAGAACGCGCCGCGCGCCATGGCGGTATTGGATCCGGTGAAAGTGGTCATCGAGAACAAGGGCGAAGATGTTGAGATGGTCACCATGCCTAACCATCCGAATAAACCGGAAATGGGCAGCCGTGAGGTGCCATTCAGCCGTGAGATCTATATCGATCGCGCGGATTTCCGTGAAGAAGCCAACAAGCAGTACAAGCGTCTGGTGCTGGGTAAAGAAGTGCGCCTGCGTAACGCCTACGTGATTAAAGCCGAACGCGTTGAGAAAGACGAGCAGGGGAACATTACCACCATCTATTGCAGCTATGATGCGCAAACGCTGAGCAAAGATCCGGCCGATGGCCGCAAGGTGAAAGGGGTGATCCACTGGGTGTCTGTGGCGCACGCGCTGCCGGCGGAAATTCGCCTGTACGATCGCCTGTTCAGTGTGCCGAACCCTGGCGCGGCAGAGGATTTCCTCTCGACCATTAACCCGGAATCGCTGGTGATCAAACAAGGTTTCGTTGAGCCAAGCCTGGCTGGCGCTGTGCCGGAAAAAGCCTACCAGTTTGAGCGCGAAGGTTACTTCTGCGCAGATAGCCGCGATGCTTCGGCCACGCACCTGGTGTTTAACCGCACCGTCGGCCTGCGTGATACCTGGGCGAAAGCCGCAGTGTGAGTTTTTCTTCAGTGGTGAAAAAGCGCGGCGTAGGCCGCGCTTTTTTTATGTTTATGCCGAACATTCGCGGCTATTTTCGTTCATTCCCACCGCATACACTGCCTTGTGTTATTTATTTTCATTACGAATTAACTGTATTTCCCTTGCAAGCAAGCCGGAGCTGAGGCGGTGTTTCTTTAGCGCAATGCGTTCACTCTGATTATGTTTGGCGTGATAAAAATTATTTTATAATCAAAATATTATTTATCTATCTGTCATTTGGTGCTGCGTCACATAAATGGTTACCTGCTGACACACTAATATGTGCTCTTGGTCATATTTTGATAAAAATTGCGCCGATCCCCTTTGATAATTTTCATCGCGAAAGTAGTCTGAGATCTGCATGACATTGCGCGGCGTACTGTTCAACGATGTATTCGCCGCACGTTTAACCGCAAGAGGGATTTTGTATGGAGCAAAAGGATGTGCGGCGCAGAGCGCTGGTGCTGGTGTTGGCCAGTGCCGCAGGCGGCGGTTGTGTGGCCCCGGCCAGCGTGCAGGCCACGGGGTTTATCGATGATGCGTCGCTGACTGGCGGGGTGTACTACTGGCAGCGCCAGCGCGATCGCAAAGATGTTACCGACGGCGATCAATATAAAACCAACCTTTCCCACGCCACATGGAACGCCAATCTTGATTTCGCCTCCGGCTATGCTGCCGATATGTTCGGCATCGATCTGGCGGTCTTCACCGCCGTTGAGATGGCGGAATCCAGCGCGAGCGGCCACCCGAATGAAATCGCTTTTTCTTCGAGGAACCGCACTTACGCTGAAGATTATAGCGGCGACAAGAGCGGCGTTAGCCTGTATAAGGCGGCGGCGAAGTTCAAATCAGGCCCGCTCTGGGCGCGCGCCGGTTATATTCAGCCCAGCGGGCAAACGTTGCTGGCGCCACACTGGAGCCTGTTGCCCGGCACCTATCAGGGGGCGGAAGCCGGGGCCGAGTTTGATTACGGCGATGCCGGGGAACTGCGTTTTTCCTATATGTGGGCCAACAAGTACAAGGCCCCGTGGCACACCGAAATGGACGATTTCCGCCAGAACGACAAAAAAACCGCGGTTGCCTACCTGCACTCCTTCGGGGCGAAATATGACTTTAAAAACAACCTGGTGCTGGAAGCCGCCTTCGGCCAGGCCCAGGGCTATGTAAACCAGTATTTCACCAAGGCCAGCTACCAGTTTTCCGTGGCGGGCAACCCACTGACCACCAGTTATCAGTTCTATGGGGCTGAAGATCGCATCGGCAATAAAAGCGATGCCAACAGCATCTATGACGGGCTGGCCTGGCTGCAGGCGCTGACCTTCGGCTATACCACCGGCCCGTTCAACTGGCGCTTGGAAGGCACCATGGTTAAGGCCGAGGGCAACCAGGGGTATTTCCTGCAGCGCATGACGCCGACCTACGCGTCTTCCAACGGCCGTCTTGATATCTGGTGGGATAACCGTTCCGATTTTAACGCCAACGGTGAAAAAGCCGTCTACGCCGGCGTGATGTATGACCTGAAGAACTGGGATCTGCCCGGTTGGGCGGTGGGCGGCTCGTATGTTTACGCTTGGGATGCCAAGCCCAGCACCAACCCGATTTACGATCAGAGCCAACGGCTCAGGGAAAGTGCCTATAGCCTTGATGCGATGTACACCGTGCAGGAAGGGCGCGTCAAAGGCGCACAGTTCAAGCTGCACTTCACCCGTTATAACAACCACTCGGATATTCCAAGCTGGAGCGGGGGCTACGGCAACATTTTCCAGGATGAGAAAGACGTCAAATTCATAGTGATTGTGCCGTTTACGCTGCTGTAAAGCATCCCGGCAGGGAAAGGCGCGATTGGCAATATTGCAGACTGATTAAGGATGAGCTGAAAATGAATAAATTTACGGTGAGAGCGCTGGCGGCGCTGATGGCAACGGTGGGCTTTGGGGCGGCGGCGCAGGCGCCTGCCGGGCAGGCGGTGGTTGATCAACTGAGCCAGCTTAAGGTTAATTACCGCATCGTGGATAATCGTGCGGGAGAGCATGGCGTAGACTGCGCCAAGCTGGGGGCGGATTGGGCGGCGTGTAACCAGGCGGTGCTTACCCTAATCAACGATGGCGCAGCGATAAAAGAAAAGGATTGGGCCATCTATTTTCACAGCATCCGTCAGATCCTGAAGGTGGATAGCGATCAGTTTAAAATTACCTTTATCACCGGCGATTTACATAAGCTGGAGCCGACGGATAAATTCACCGGCTTCCCGGCTGGGGGGCGCGTGGAGATCCCGCTGGTGGGGGAATACTGGCAATTGTTCAACAGCGACGTGATGCCGCGCTGGTATGCCACCTCCGGCAACGCCAAGCCGAAGGTGCTGGTGAACACCGATACTGAAGATTTGCACCGGTTCCTGACGCCGTTAAGCGGCGATCAATGGAAACGCACCCAACATGATAACAACATCCTGATGACGCCGGCGACGCGCTTTACGAAAAACGCGGCGTTAAGCCGCCTGCCGGCCACGGCGCTGCGCGGGCAGATGATCCCAACGCCGCTGCAGGTGACGATTGATCCCACTCGGGATGCCGATCTTAGCCAGGGCGTTGCGCTGGCGCTTGGCGCATTGGCGGCACCGGCAGCCAGCGCTGTCACCCAGCGTTTCGAACAGCTTGGCATCCCCCAGCGTGCGGGTGGTTATCCGATCACAACCGCGATTGATCCGCACGCCTTCAGCGGCGCCGAGGCAGTGCCGGGAGCGTATACGCTGGCGATGGGTGAAAAATCCGCGCAGATTACCGGCATTGATGAGGCGGGCGTATTTTATGGCTTGCAGTCTGTTCTTTCGCTGCTGCCCGCCGATGGCGACAAAAAAATCGCCGTGCTGACGGCCCGCGATGCGCCGCGTTTTCAATACCGCGGCGTGTTCCTGGACGTTGGGCGCAATTTCCACACCAAAGATGCGGTTCTGCGCTTATTGGACCAGATGGCGGCCTATAAGCTGAATAAATTCCATTTTCACCTGAGCGACGACGAAGGCTGGCGCATTGAAATTCCCGGCCTGCCGGAGTTAACCGAGGTGGGGGGCAAGCGCTGCCACGATCTGACAGAAACAACGTGCCTGTTGCCCCAGTTGGGCTCCGGGCCGAACAGCAATAATAACGGTTCCGGCTTTTTCACCCGTGGCGACTATATCGACATCGTAAAATATGCCCAGGCGCGCCAGATTGAAGTGATCCCGGAAATTGACATGCCGGCGCACGCCCGTGCGGCGGTGGTGGCGATGGAAGCCCGCTACCAAAAGCTGCACGCCGAAGGCAAGGAACAGGCCGCTGGCGAGTATCGCCTGCTGGATCCTACCGATGACTCCAATACCACATCGGTACAGTTTTACGATCGCCACAGCTATCTGAACCCTTGCTTGCCGTCGTCCACGCACTTTGCCGATAAGGTGATTGGCGAGATCGCTTTGATGCATAAAGAGGCGGGCCAACCGCTGACCACCTGGCATTTTGGTGGTGATGAAGCAAAAAATATCCGCTTGGGCACCGGCTATACCGATATCCGCCATCCGGAGCCAGGCAAAGGTATGGTCGATCTCAGCAAAGAGGACAAACCCTGGGCGAAATCGCAGGTTTGCCAGGCGATGATCGCGCAAGGCAAGGTGCAGGATATGGCGCACCTGCCGAGCTATTTCGCCATTGAGGTGAGCAAACGGGTTAACGCGCACGGCATCGAAAAAATGCAGGCCTGGCAAGATGGCCTGAAAGACGCGGAAAACGCCAAGGCGTTCGCCACCAAGCGCGTTGGCGTTAATTTCTGGGATACCCTGTACTGGGGCGGCTTCGACACCGCTAACGACTGGGCGAACAAGGGCTACGAGGTGACGATCTCCAACCCGGATTATGTCTACATGGATTTCCCGTACGAAGTTAACCCCAATGAACGCGGTTACTATTGGGCGGCACGCTTTAATGATGAACAGAAAATGTTCAGCTTTGCGCCGGACAACCTGCCGCAGAATGCGGAAACTTCGCGCGATCGCGACGGTGATGCCTTCAGCGCCAAGAGCGATAAGCCATGGCCTGGCGCATACGGGCTATCGGCACAGTCCTGGAGCGAAACCGTGCGTACCGACGAGCAGATGGAATATATGATTTTCCCGCGCGTCATTTCGGTGGCGGAGCGTGCGTGGCACCGCGCGGCCTGGGAGCTGGATTATCAGGCCGCGCGCGAATATAAAGGTGGCGAAACGCAGTTTGTCGATCGCGCGGCGCTGGATAAAGACTGGCTGCGCTTTGCCAATCTGTTAGGGCAGCGTGAGCTGGCCAAGTTGGATAAGGGCGGTATCCACTACCGCTTGCCGGTGCCTGGCGCGCGCATCGTTGATGGCAAACTGGAGGCCAATATCTCACTGCCGGGCCTGGGGATTGAATACTCCACCGACGGCGGCAAACAATGGCGGCGCTATGACGGCAGCGCCAAGCCGAACGTTTCCGCTGGGGTGCAAATCCGTGCCGTCAGCCCGGATGGTAAGCGCTTTAGCCGTAGCGAAATGGTGCAAGGGTAGTGACGCCAGCCCGCGCAGCGCGCGGGCTGCATACGCAGCCCATAAAAAAACAGCCGCATATACGGCTGTTTTTTTACGCTAGGGGCAAGCACCTGTTACTTTGCGTTGTGTATCGCGTCATCTTCACGGCAATCACCGGTTTCACAGTGCCCATACAGATACAGGCTGTGGTTGGTGAGTTTGATACCGTGCCTTTTGGCAATATCACGCTGGCGCGCTTCGATAAATTCGTCGCGGAATTCGATCACTTTGCCGCAGTCCAGGCAAATCAGGTGATCGTGGTGGTGTTGCTGAGTCAATTCAAATACGGATTTGCCGCCTTCAAAATTGTGGCGGGTGACGATACCGGCGTCGTCAAACTGGTTAAGCACGCGGTACACCGTGGCCAGGCCAATTTCTTCGCCCATATCTATCAATTTCTTATACAAATCTTCCGCACTGACGTGGTGGCATTCCGGATCCTGCAGCACTTCCAGGATTTTGAGTCGCGGAAGCGTGACTTTTAAGCCGGCCTTCTTCAATGCGGTGTTGTTGTCAGTCATGCGGATTCAGTCCTGTTACTATGCTAATCAAGTTGAGGCGTTCTCGCCTATGGCATCGGTCGGCACAAAGATATAATTGCGTCACATTATAGAACCGGTTGCGCTAAATGAAAACCGCCGGTTGTTAACAACGCTATATTTGCACTATTGCATTTTACATATGCAACGTCTTGATGAATGGGATAAACCGATGCCGCAGTTTACCGTGACGATGTGAGAAGTTACAAAATCGTAGCTTCTATTGCTTCAATTCATAATATCAATAATGACCCTGTTGACATTGCTACTATGCACGTTACAGGGCCATTATTCAACCGCCACCCACAAGGTTTAGTTGGCCAGTTCAGCCAGATTCAATTCTTCGCTGATCTGTTTGACCCAGGCGTCGACACGCTCGTTGGTCAACTCCGGCTGGCGGTCTTCATCGATGGCCAGGCCAATAAAATGATCATCATCCGCCAAACCCTTTGAGGCTTCGAAATGGTAGCCCTGGGTTGGCCAGTGGCCGACGATGGTGGCGCCGCGTGGTTCGATGATATCGCGGATGGTGCCCATCGCATCGCAGAAGTATTCTGCGTAGTCTTCCTGATCGCCGCAGCCGAACAGCGCGACCAGCTTACCGTTGAAGTCGATCTCTTCGAGCGTAGGGAAGAAGTCATCCCAATCGCACTGCGCTTCACCGTAGTACCAGGTTGGAATACCCAGCAGCAGGATGTCGAAGGCTTCCAGATCTTCCTTGCTGCTTTTGGCAATGTCGTGAACTTCAGCCACTTCTTTGCCCAATTGTTTTTGGATCATCTTGGCAATGTTTTCGGTATTACCAGTGTCGCTGCCAAAGAAAATGCCTACAGTTGCCATATAGCGTATAACCCTTTCAATTCAATAAAGTTGTGTCGCGATAAGACGCCGATGGCGATGCAGCGCTGGGCATCCCGTGCGCCATTTTCACGCTGTTTCTTACCGGTAAACGCCTATCATGCCAGAAATTTACCCGCAGGATTTATCGCATTTATGCGATGCCTATGGGGAAGAAAGCGGGAGCGATCCGGCGTTGTCCTTAACGCCTGCGCCGCGCGCCAGGGCGGCAAGATCAGAGTTCTGGCTGTTCTTCCGCCAGTTTAGCCAACAGCATTTGCTCAATGAGTTCGCTGCGGCTGATGTTGCGCTGGTCCGCCAGTTTGTTCAGAGCGTCTACCGCGTCCGCATTGATTTTCAGCTCCACACGCCGCAAGCCACGAACCTTATCGCGCCGTAACTGATTGCGCTTGTTGATCCTAAGCTGTTCATTGCGGGAAAGCGGGTTAGTTTTCGGGCGCCCCGGACGGCGTTCATCTGCGAACAGATCCAGCGTTGTGCGATCCGTTTGTTCTTTAGCCATTGTTGCGGTAACTGCAAGGGAGTTTGTATCAAAAAGCGCTTACGCGCCTTTGGACGGTTCGGTTTACATTTTGTCGGGCCAATCAACCCTAACCCAAAATTCGCCCCCCAGCCTGGCGCCGGTTAAAACGCGGGGCTTAGGCGGCAAAATTACAGCGCGCCATATTACCCCAGCAGGTAGAGCAACGACAATGCTTAACTGCGGTACAAACGCGCTAAGCGCTTATCTTTAGCGCGTTTTTCCGCCAATTGGTTCAGGCAGGGCCGATAAACCGATTAATTGCTTTTAATACCGCCTGCGGTTTTTCGGCGTGAACCCAGTGGCCGCTGCCGGCGACGACATAGGCACGGGCCTGCGGAAACTGGCGGGTGATTTCATCACGGTAGCTGTCTTGTATATAGGGTGATAGCCCACCGCGGATAAACAGCACCGGGTGTGGCCAGGCGGGCACATCCTGCCAACCGAGAATTGCCGCGTATTGTTGAATCAGCACCGGCAGGTTAAAACGCCAGGCACCGTTGTGAAACGATTTCAGCAGGAACTGAATGACGCCTTCTTCTTCAATATAATCACGCATCAGCAAGGTGGCCTCACGCCGCTGGGCCACGTTGGCGTTGGCCACCGTCTGCAGCGCGGCGAAAATTTTGTCATGGCGGCGGGTATCGTAGGCCACCGGGGCGATGTCGATAACCACCAGTTTTTCAATCCGTTCCGGCGCTATCGCCGTTAACGCCATCGCCGCCTTGCCGCCCATTGAATGACCGATGACGATGGCCTTTGCTACCGAAAGTTCGTCCATCAGGGCCAGCAGATCCTGCGCCATGGCTGGATAAGACATCTCCTCTGCGTGAGGGGAAAGCCCATGATTACGCAGATCGACTTTTATTACCGTGTGCTGTTGGCACAAATCGCGCGCCAGCACGCCCAGATTGTCGAGATCGCCAAACAGACCGTGGATCAAAATAATCGGCAGTGCTGCCGGTGCATCCGCCGGTGCCGCCAAGCGTTGATAATGTAATTTCATGGTGAAGTTGATGATTTATGGATACCAAGATTAGGGTATCATGATTGAATCAGGTTGGTCTTCCCAATGAATAACGTGGGTTTTTCATGGTAAGGCGTGGCGTTTGCCTCCGGTGGCGATAGGTAATAATCTGCTTTTGCTGCCAGATGGAACAATATTGTGTCCGCCCCTGCGCTTTTAACTTTATAATCCCATGGCTTGAATGCAGAACCTGGCTTCAGGCTTTAAGTAGAAAAAAACGTACTGGATAAAGATGAAAACTATTGAAGTCGACGAAGAACTTTACCGCTATATTGCCAGCCACACGCAACATATTGGTGAAAGCGCGTCTGATATTTTACGGCGTATGTTGAAGTTCACTGCGGGGCAGCCAGTGCGCGCTGTGCCAGTGGGCGGCAGCGCAGCGGCGGAGCCAGAGAAAAATGCGGCGCAATCGCGCCCGCGCGATCGCGTGCGTGCCATGCGCGAGCTGTTGCTGTCGGACGAATATGCCGAGCAGAATAAAGCCGTCAACCGTTTTATGCTGGTACTTTCCACTCTGTATACCCTGGATGCAGCGGGCTTCGCCGCCGCAACCGAAGCATTGCATGGCCGTACCCGTATTTACTTTGCCGGCGATCAGCAAACCCTGCTGGCAAATGGTACGCATACCAAACCGAAACACGTTCCAGGTACGCCATACTGGGTGATCACCAATACCAATACCGGCCGCAAGCGCAGCATGGTTGAACATATCATGCTGGCCATGCAGTTCCCGGCGGAACTGACTGAGAAAGTTTGCGGGACTATCTAATTTAGCGAACAGCCTGACCGGTGGCCGTGCGCAGTTGTTTGCCCGGTGGCCGGGAGGGTACAGGGAGATATGCCGATGGCGAACAACCCACGTGCCGGGCAACTTGCTCAGCAAAGCGATTTGATTAACGTAGCCCAACTGGCCTCGCAGTATTATGTGCTGCAGCCGGAGGTGGGCAATGCCGCCCATGCGGTTAAGTTCGGTACTTCAGGTCACCGTGGCAGCGCTCAACGCCACAGCTTCAACGAAGCTCACATTCTGGCGATTGCTCAGGCGATAGCGGAAGTGCGCCATCAACAAGGCATTACCGGCCCTTGCTACGTGGGGAAAGATACCCATGCGCTGTCGGAACCGGCATTTATTTCCGTGTTGGAAGTGCTGACCGCGAACGGTGTTGATGTGATCGTGCAGGAAAACAACGGTTTCACACCGACGCCGGCGATTTCCAATGCCATTTTGGTGCACAACCGCGACGGCGGCGCGCTGGCGGATGGCATCGTTATCACGCCTTCGCACAACCCGCCGGAAGACGGCGGCATTAAATACAATCCGCCAAACGGTGGGCCGGCGGACACCAACCTGACCTCGGTGATCGAAAAACGCGCCAATGAACTGCTGGCGCAGCAGTTGAAAGGCGTGGCGCGCCAGTCATTGGACAAAGCCTGGCAAAGCGGCCATCTGCACGCGCAGGATTTGGTGCAGCCGTATGTCGAAGGGCTGGTTAATATCGTCGATATGCCGGCCATCCAGCAGGCGGGGCTGAAGCTGGGCGTTGATCCGCTCGGCGGTTCGGGCATTGCCTACTGGCAGCGCATTGCCGAACATTACAAGCTGGATCTGACGCTGGTTAACGATTCGGTCGATCAAACTTTCCGCTTTATGCACCTGGATCACGACGGCATTATCCGTATGGATTGCTCATCGGAATCGGCGATGGCCGGTTTGCTGGCGCTGCGCGATAAGTTTGATCTGGCTTTCGCCAACGATCCGGACTACGACCGCCACGGCATCGTTACGCCGAAGGGCCTGATGAACCCGAACCATTACCTGGCGGTGGCCATTAACTACCTGTTCCAGCATCGCCCGCAGTGGGGGGCTGACGTCGCCGTAGGTAAAACGCTGGTGTCGAGCGCGATGATCGATCGCGTGGTGGCTGACCTGGGCCGCAAGCTGGTGGAAGTGCCAGTGGGCTTTAAGTGGTTCGTTGACGGCCTGTTTGACGGCAGCTTCGGCTTTGGTGGTGAAGAGAGTGCCGGTGCATCTTTCCTGCGCTTTGACGGCAAACCGTGGTCCACCGATAAAGACGGCATCATTATGTGCCTGCTAGCGGCGGAAATTACGGCGGTTACCGGCAAAAACCCACAGGCCCATTACGATGAGCTGGCCGCGCGTTTTGGCGCGCCGAGCTACAACCGTATTCAGGCGCCAGCGACCCATGCGCAGAAGGCCGTGTTGGCCAAGCTTTCGCCAGAAATGGTGAAGGCCAGCACGCTGGCCGGCGATCCGATCACGGCTCGCCTGACGGCTGCGCCAGGCAACGGTGCTGCAATCGGCGGCTTGAAGGTGATGACGGACAACGGCTGGTTCGCTGCACGCCCATCCGGCACGGAAGAGGCTTACAAAATCTATTGTGAGAGCTTCCTCGGGGCTGAACATCGCGAGAAGATCGAACACGAAGCGGTGAATATCGTCAGCGAAGTGCTGGCTTCAGCCAAGTAATAATGCCGGTGCGTGCCCTCACCCTAACCCTCTCCCACAGGGAGAGGGGACAAAAACGCATGGCCTGATAATACAACGCTTTATCGTTACCCCCGGCGCCATGGGAAAGGAACAAAACCAGCCCCTGGTAAAGCCACACCTCATGGCAATGCCGGTGCGCTCCCTTTCCTTGTGGGAGAGGGATGGGGTGAGGGGATCTCGTTGTGCAAACGGTGCGGCAGAATATTGCCGCACTTTTTTGTCGATGGAAAACCCCCAGCTAGGCTGGGGGTTCCGGAAAGCTTTCAGCTTTAAGCCAGTTATTAAAACCCCTTTTGATTTGTTAAAACATCTTGCGGTCTGGCAACTGCAAAAGTTCAACAAGA